>CAWUJC010000491.1:0-3003 GCA_963922355.1 uncultured bacterium
GTTGAGCATCGTAGCCATGACGCCCTCGCTGATTATTGCCAAGTTGCTCCAACTTTCCGAGGTGCACGTGCCCTGGGGCTTTTTCGGCTTCCTGGGGCTGACCATCATCTACGTGATCTTTGCGGTTTTCTCTGTGCAAGATAACCGCCAAGCCGTCGGGCCGATGCAACCCCCACCCACTCCCGTTTAGCCAACGCAAGGAAACCACTTGCCCGCAAGGCCGCAAAAAGACTAGCATCAACCGTCTTGATCCAAAGACACCCCTTTTACGGAGCGTAGCGCAGGCTGGTAGCGCATCTGCTTTGGGAGCAGAGGGTCGCAGGTTCGAATCCTGTCGCTCCGACCCCTTTTTCCTCATTACCCTGACTGGCATGACTAAACGACCTTAGTCGTTGAATCTCCTCCTCCAGATAAAGGCGCCAACCGAAAACAAGCCAACCAAGGCCAAGCTGTTCGGCTCTGGCACTTGGGACAAGGACACATCATCGAGTGTGACATCAATGTCGAAGGTATCATCGCCCACCGTCGCGACGGTAGTAAGTTCGAAGCCAACCACAGAGATGTCGTCGAGACCGGATAGATCCAATTCAATGATCATGGAGGTAGCCGTTTCGTCAATGGAGACGACATCCGAGGTGACTAAAGTCCCGTCGGAATCTTCGATACTCACCTCACCACTTATCGCCAAGGAGCTGAATGTCCCCGTGTTGATCTGTGAACTTAAGGTGATGATGGCATACTGATAGTCCGTGGAGGCCGAAGTCCCACTCCAAGCAAAGGCGAGTCCTGATTCAATCGTGCTCAGGATGTCTGAACCCTCACCAGTTAAGTTGAGGTTGATTGACTCTGCTTCTGCGAAAGTAGAGCCACCACTCGGCAAGCCTAGTGTTGAAGTCATCGAGTTCGATGACCCAAAGAGCATCTCATTAGTTGAGATCTCAGCTCCGCGCTCTCCGCCAAAGGCAGAGCTCGCGCCCGTATCAAGCACAATCGAAGATGAATCTCCAAGAATGGAAACAGAAACGGGATAATCCGCAATATCTCCCGTTGAAAAATCATCGATGACTAACGTACTGGCTAAACCCGAGCTAAGGTAAAAAGTGAAGACCGCCAAGATTGATACTAGTGTTTTCATTTGATGATAGGTTACTAGCTCAACATGAATTTAAAATGAATTACGTTGAGAAGAGGACACGACTTTACTGACATTCCTCCTCGAATGAGCCTCATTCTTCATCATTGTCAGTCCCTGATTACGTTTGCATCAGCTGGCGGAAGTCAGATGGCGTTCGCCCCAGCACGGATTTGAAAGCCGCGTAGAATCGGCTGCTGGATTGAAAGCCGCTGGCGAAGGCCACATCGACAATCTTTGCCTCGCTGTGCTGGAGCAGGTTTTGGGCATACGCGACGCGCAATTCTTCAAGATAGCGACCCATGGTCGTGCCCAGTTGTTGTTTAAACAACCGCGCCGCATAGCTGGCGTTCAAGCCGACTGCCTGCGCAACTTGCGGTTGCGTGATGGGTTCGTGAAAATGCTCGGTCAAATACGACGCCATCCGCAGGGCCGCTGGATGTAAAGTGCTGTGCCCCGTCTTGTGTTGGCGTGATCCTCGCCGTTTCTGCTTCAACTCACCATCCAGACGGATGAGCCGAGCCTGCACCTCCAACAAGATGGCGCGATGCAACGCTGGCTTAGCCTGGTCTTGCTCCCAACGCTGGATCATGGCGAGATCAAGCTCCCCATTCTGGGGGCTTCCCGTCAGCAACTCGCCCGCCATCACCCGCCGGACCCAGGCCGGGCTCAACTCCCAACCCAGAAAATCACGCAGCGGGACGGTGATCCACCAGAGCTTGGCCGCTTGCTCGGCACCGTAAATGCGATGGGGATAACCCGCCCAAAAAACACCCAGTTGCCCAGCTTGGATCGTTTGGAACCTTCCACAATGGAGATAGGTAATTTCTCCCCCTTCCATGTAGTTGAGCTCAACGTTGGCGTGGGCGTGCCCGACAGTCTGCTCGCCCAGCTGGATCTGTTGGGAGTGGATCTCCAGTTCATGCGCCGCAATGCGCGGATAGATGTCAAAATCCGGGACAAAGCGGGAAGCAGAACGGAAGCCTGATCGAGCCATTTTGCTAGGATAGCAGCTCGGAAAAGCACCATGTCAAAACTAGAATCATTTTTTGGACGGCCCGTCGGCATCTTTAACTGGATTTACCCTGGAGACACCGCGGAACAGGCCCGCGCCATGGCCGATCAAGGCTTCTCCTGCGTCCAGTGGGGAACGCATCCACACGATGCCCGTGAGGTGACGGAATCCCAAGCCCAGGATATTCACCGCATTTACCAAGAGCATGGCTTGCCCGTTGTGGTGCTCTCTGGTTACCAAAACATCGTCGCCGTTGACCCGGAAAAAAAAGCCATTTCCCTCGAGACTCTGGAGCATTTCTTTCACCTTGCTCCCTATTTTCCGGACAGCGTAGGCGTCGCCACGGAGACCGGAACAAAAAATCCGGATAGCCCGTGGAACGACCATCCTACCAACATTGAACCCGAGGTGTGGGAAGAGATGGTCGCCAGCCTGCTCGCGCTGGGTGAAAAGGCCAAGCAAGCTGGGACCCGCCTACTCATTGAAGGTTACGTCGAGAATGTGTGTCGCACGCCGGAAGATATTGAGCGGCTCTTGCCCTTGCTCGACTCCGATACCTTCGGCTTCATGATGGATCCGTTCAACCTGGTTCTGGAAGAAAAACTGCCGCAGCTAAGCAACGAAATCTCCCGGATCTTTACCTTGATTGGCGCACAATCCCCGATCGCCCACGCTAAAGACTTACTCTACCAGGATGGTGTCGTGAGCACACCGCGCTCCGGCACTGGCATCTTCGACTTCGCCACCTACTTCCGCTTGCTCGACGAACAGATGCCTGGCGTCCCGCTCATCCTTGAGCATCTCGAAGTAGGCCAAGTCGAGGAAACACTCGACTTCCTGAAGCGCGAATACGAGC
>CAWUJC010000492.1:0-3001 GCA_963922355.1 uncultured bacterium
CGGAGGAAAAAGTTCAAATCCAAGCGAGCGCGGTGGCGAGCCTTCATCAGCAGGACGCCGTGGCGGAAACCGACTGGGCAGCGACTGGCCTCTCCAGCCGCCGTTGTTACTGCACCAGCGTTGATCCCGGCACGGCGTTGGAATCGGGGCCGGTTTCAGGTCTGCCACCCGAACTCGAAGGTCGTCAGCCGACGGAGGAAGAAAGCCAGCGCCTGGGCTGGCCGCGCTTTGTCGTCGTGCGGACGCAGATCACTCGGTTGGAGTTTCTCTTTCTCCGCGCGGCCGGGCATCGCCGGGCCTATTGGGAGTGGCGGGACGGGGCGGCAACTCCTACGGCTCGCTGGTTGGCGCCGTAAAAGAAAACGCAGAACCGTTCTCTAGTCGGCCCTGCATTTTCCGCCAGTTGTCGATGTGGTTGGTCTAGCTCAAGCGACGGCGCCAAACCAGAAGCAGGCCGCTTCCGACGAGCAAGGCGGCCGATGCCGGCTCCGGGATGGTCGTCGACGAGATGCTCAGCGGCGCGTCATCCTGCAACCCAAATTGGGACTGGAAGCCAACGTTGGAAGAGGAGGCTTGGACGAAGAGCGGGTAGAGGTTGTGCTGATCGTCATGGAAGACGAAGTACTGTACCGAGAAGTCATCCATGTTGGAGCCTGGGTAAGGGGCACCCGGGTTCGTGGTGCCACCCACCGCGAGGAAATCAATCAATCCATCAATGAAACGGATCTCTGCTTCCACATTGCTGATGTCGTAGCTAATCAAGCCATAGGGGTCGGGATTCAGACTAAAGGTGTGGAAGAAGAGCTTATCAGCCGGTTCGGTACTGAAGAAAGTCTCGGTGCCGGAGCCCGTCACCAAAGACGTGTCAAAGACCACCTGAAAAGAGCCAGAAAAGTTGTTGCTGGCGTCAGCAAAGGAAGTCGTGAAGGTGCTTTCATAGAGCATAAAGCTCGCTTTGGCCGAGGAGGTGATTCCGAGGCTTAGGACGCCAAGGACCAGTACTTTCAATAGGGGCGGGGTTTTCATTCCACTTGATATGACAACCGCATGTGGCAGGGGTATGGCGATTGAGTTAAGATTGGGTGACAACCTCAAAACGGTCGCATGGGCAGCTGCCGGAAGAATCTGGTCGTGGTCAAAGTGATCGTGCGGCTTGTCTGGTGTCGTCTAAGCCGTAGGATAGCTTTGCTGTTGCCGACGGGCCGTTTTTCCTTATGTCGCTTTATTTGAACTATCCCTGGGCGTTGCTGGGCCTGTTGAGCCTCTTGTGGCTCTGGTACTGGCAGCAACGGAGTGTGGCGTTGGCCACCCCGTGGCGGCGGGGACTGAGCTTTGGGCTTCGCGTTGCGACGGTTCTGTTCGTAGTCCTGGCGCTAGCCGATCCCCGCTGGCTGGGGACGACCACGCGCCAACACGTGGTCTGGCTCATCGATGCCTCGCGCAGTACCGACGGTGCGGCTTTGGCCCAAGCGCAAAGCTTGATCTCGCAGGTGGGCGAGGCGGAAAACGCACCTGATTCCCAGAGTTACGTGCTCTTCGGTCAAGAGGCCCAGACCCTTGGCGGAACGGAAGATTTGGCTAAAGCCAGCCTCGCCCAAGGTCAGGACATGGCGACAGATCTGGCCGGGGCCTTGGGTTTTGCCGAAGCCTCGTTTCCTTCTGGCCACGTGAAAACCGTGGTGGTGGTCAGTGATGGCTTGTCCACCGCGGGTGACGTCTCCGCCACGGCTGCGCAATTGGCGGAAGCGGGCACCAAGGTCCACACCGTTTTGGTGGAGCCCGAGCGGCAGGCGGAGGTGCTGGTCCGCCGGGTCGAAGCCCCACGACAGGTGGCGGAAGACGAACCGTTTCGCCTCACGGCGGAAATCTTTGCCACAGAAGCGGGCGAAACCGAGGTGGATCTGTTCCGCAACGGCACGCGGATTGGGACCAAGAAGATTGAGCTTAAACCTGGCCTGAATCGTTTTGAAACCACGCAGAAAGTGGGGCGGGAAAAGCTCAATGAATTCAGCGTCGCGGTTCGGCCGGCCGAAGGTGGCGATGCGCAGGTCGGGAATAATCAGGCGTCGGCGATTGTGCAAAGTGAGGGCAAGAGCAAGGCGTTGCTCATTGCTGATAAACCCGAAGCGGCGCGCTACCTGTCACTCGCTTTGCGGCAAGAGGGCGTCTTGCTCGATGTGCGTCCACCTGTCGGCATGCCGACGCAGATGTCGGACCTACAGAACTACGACTTGGTGATTTTCGACAACGTTTCTGCCACCTCCCTCCAGCCCATGCAGATGGAGCTTCTCGCCAGCTACGTGCGCGATTTTGGTGGCGGCTTCCTCATGCTCGGAGGTGATCAATCCTTCGGCCTCGGCGGTTACTACGAGACGCCAATCGAGGACATTCTTCCGGTGCGGAGCGACTTTGAGAAGGAGCGCGAGAACCCGTCCTTGGGGCTTGTCCTGGTGATGGACAAGAGCGGCTCGATGAGCGGACTGAAGGTGGAGATGGCGAAAGAAGCGGCCAAGGCGGCGGTCGAGCTTCTCGGCCCGCAGGACTTCGCTGGCGTGGTGGCCTTTGACGGCGAGGCGTTTTGGGCGGCCGAGCTTTCCTCGGCGCGGGACAAGTACGCGATTCTCCAACGCATCAGCGCCATCATGGCCGGGGGAGGGACGAACATTGAACCCGCCCTCGAGATGGCCTACTCCCAGCTCAGCGTCTCGCCCGCCAAACTTAAGCACGTGATTTTGCTGACGGACGGCGTGTCGACGCCGGGCCGCTTTTACGAAGTGACCACCCAAATGGCACAAGACCGGATCACCGTCAGTACCGTGGCTTTGGGCACTGACGCGGACCAACGTTTACTGGAGCAGATTGCCCGCTGGGGGAACGGGCGTTACTACTTCACCGATAATCCGCAAAGTGTGCCGCAGATCTTTACCCGCGAGACGATGACGGCAGCGAAGAGGAGGAGGACGAAGACGCTGCGCTGATCCGCTTCGTGAACGAAGTCATT
>CAWUJC010000493.1:0-2984 GCA_963922355.1 uncultured bacterium
CTCGCCTACGCCGAGAAAGAAGAATACGAGAAGGCGATCGCCGCTTACGACAAGGCGCTCACGTTCAAGCCCGGCTCGGTCGAAGTGCTTTTCAACATTGGCGTGGCCCGGCGCAAGACCGGCGATTACGAGTTGGCGGAGCTGACCCTGTCCCGCCTCACGCAGATCGATCCGATGAACTTCCGCGCCTGGCATCACCTGGGCAACGTCTATCTCAAGCTGGATCGCGCGACGGATGCCATCGCCTGCTTTGAGCAGCAGGTGGAACTCCGCCCGCGCCGCCAGAAAGCGTGGGAAAGCCTAGCCAATGCCTACGAAGCGGCTGGGCAGAGCGAACGGGCCGAAGCGGCGTTGCGCCAAGCCCGCAAGATGTCGCTCAAAGAAGAGGCCGTCTAGGCCCGCCTCTGGACGAAACCTTTGGGGCATTAATGTTAGCGCCAAAATCGCCATGTGCCCCCATCACCAAGCCGCTAAAGAAAAAAACAGCGTCAGCAGTGCAAGTAACTACCTCATCGTATTATCAGTATAGTCGTTTCCCCATCATAGTTATAAGTTGGAGCGCCTTACCGTCCAATGTCCGTCGAAAATGAACTGAAGCTCATGTTCTTTATGCCCTAGAGCCTTCCAAGTAGCGACAGATGCAGCACATCTAGCAGCATCTGCCTTGGTATCCACTGCTAACTCAACGAAATTCATTACCTTGAACGCTGCCGACTCCCCTCCTGAATCCAAATGCCAATTTAGAGCATCTAATACTCCTGAACGAACAGCGTCATGATACGTAGACACGATGTGTTTTGAGACAGTTTCTGCCCAATCAAGACTTCCTGAACACCCATTTACCACTTCAATATCAATTTCAGCAAATGAACTAATACCAGCTTTGTGTTGGAAAAATTTATAAGTAGTCATCTCAATTGAAACAGTGGAAGCAACTCACTTGAAAAGAAGAACTCAGAACCAAAGTTGCCTGTATCACGAATAATATGATTCATACCATGTGGCACCCCTTCACCAAAAAGAGATGAATGTCGGCGCAACCAAGCGTTAGCAGCATCATCTCCCAACATCCGTAAGTCTATAGTACATAAAACACTATAACTCGAATCGGGTACTGTTGCTTCCATAATTCGCAAGCCAGATGCACCTCGCCCATTTAGCAAGCTCAAATATGCTTCAGCCTGCACGCGACTACCCCAAGTGTACAGTCCTTCTCCCAAGTGCGCTCTAGATGGAGATGTCGGCCAAGGTGACCCACCAGTAAGCAATCTTGCCGCATCTGCCTCGCCTTGCACCGTGTAAAAAGTGCGGCCTGCTCCCCCCTGGAGGCTTAGCGCCGACGGCGGTAGGCGGCGAAAGTCGTCCGCGCAAAAGAAGTTACGCGTGGATCAAGAAAGCAAGCGGCTGGTCGTGGGCCTCAACTTGCAGCTCTGGGAATTCCTGGCAGGTGAAGAACAGGCCGAGGCGTTGACAGGCGGGAGACAGCTGCGCCAGTAGGCGATCGTACGATCCGCCGCCACGGCCCAGCCGCCGGCCTTCGGCATCAAAACCCAAACCCGGAACGAGAATCAGGTCCAGTTCGGCGGGATCGACGGGGGGGCAAACGGCGGGGTTAGGTTCGACGATGACGGAGCTACTCGCCTGCAGATCATGTTCCCACTCCTTCACTTCGTAGAGCGCGAGTGATTTGTCTTCCCGCATGAGGGGGAAGGCCACGCGGGTGTCGGGCTTCTCTTGCTGCGCGGCATCGAAGATGGGACGCGTGGCCGGTTCGCTCGGTAGGGCGGCATATAGCCCGATGGTTGTCGCTTCTTGCCAAGCCGGGGTCGCGCGGAGTTGCTTCAGTATCGCAGCGGAGGCCGTCGCTTTGGCTTCCGCACTCATGGCCTTGAGCCGCGCTTTGGCCTCGCTTCGTTGGCGGGCTTTGGCTTCCGCCCGCGAACTCATGACCGCGCTTTTTCGTAGGCTTTGGCGTCGACGTAGAAGCGCAACTGCGTTCCACTACGGAGTTGGAAGAGGGGCGACTCGCTTTCTTCGATCAGCACGGCGGTGTCGATGTCGCAGGTGATGCCGCCGGCGTCGAGCAAGTGGCCCTTCATGGTAAAACCGATGGGCGGATTGTCGTTGATGCTGACGAGTTCTGGTTTCTCGGTCCGGAGGAAATAGCCCATGTCGCTGCCGCGGACCCGGATGTGGCGTTTCAGATTTCGGTCCAGTCGGTGCAGCAGGATGAGCAGATTGGTCCCCACCACGAGGACGACGATAATGATGACGACCTCGACGACCAAGGCATAGGTAATTTCACCGCTATCAATCAGGACGTTGATCGCCCGCAGGTGCCCCTTCCTTTGATAAAGGTGGTAGTGATAGGCGAGGGACTTGTAGTTGGACGCTACTGCCACGACGGCGGGCTGGAACTTCCTGTCCTTAAAATAGAGCGCGATGCTGCGTCCATTCGGCTCGCCTTTCCAGGAGAAGGGGTACGACTTCTCCTCTTTTACATAGACGACACGCCCTTTGCCTTGGCCGTAGAGGTAGAGGTCGGGCCCGTCGCTTTGGGTGGATTCCCAGTGGGTGTAGCGCAAGGCTTTCTCCAGGCGCAGGCTTGCGTTGGGCTCCTCGTCGTCCCGCATATCAAGCTGGGTGCAGCCCACACTTCCCCAACAGAGAAGCAAGCCGAGGAGCCAGAGCCAATGTTGCCCGTTGCGACACATGATGTGAATTTATACAGATAAAAATGGAAAAATTGCAACCTTGTCCTTTCAAGGCACGTTGTTCGGACCCATAGTGCAGGCAGATGTCGGTCTCTGCTTCCTTTCCTTTTGCTCTGCCGCCTAAGTCGCTCGTGGCCGTCATTGCCGTTCCAGCTTTACCGGGAACCCCGGGCTACGAGGAAGCGGGCGGGACGGAGAAGCTGGTGGCTTCGGCCCTCGCTGACTTAGCGCATTACCAGCGGGTGGGGGTGGATGCCATTTTGCTGGAGA
>CAWUJC010000494.1:0-2978 GCA_963922355.1 uncultured bacterium
GGGCGTCGAGCCCGCTAGTCAACTCGTCGAGGAAGAGAAAGGGAGGATCACCCACGAGTTCTTCCGCCAAGGCGATGCGCCGTCGTTGGCCGCCCGAGAGGGTGCCATATTTCTGGGAAAGTAGACTTTGGAGACCCGCGAGTTCGATGATGTGTTGGGCCCATTGCTGGCGGACTTGGGGCGAAACGCTACCGGGCAGGCGGAGGGCAAGGGCATCCTGGATGATTTCCGCGACCGTCAGTTCTTCGTGGAAATCAGCGAATTGGGGGAGGTACCCGAGAGCAAGGGGGTAGCTATGTTTGAGTGCATCGACCTCGTGGCCCGCCAGCCGGACGTGACCTTCGGTCGCGTGATGCACACCAGCGAGGACTTTGACGAGCGTACTTTTGCCGCAACCCGATGACCCGATGACGGCGGTAAAGCTGCCAGGAGGCAGGCTGAACGCCAGATCATCTAGCAGGGCTTTGGCTTGGCCCTTGCCTCCTTTGTCGTGGACGCGGAGGCCGAGGCCTTCGGTCCAGATCGCGGCTTGCGCGACTGACTCATGCGGCATCACGGGCATTGTCATCGGGGGCAGCCTCGGGGGTTGGCGGTTGGACGGGAGAAGGAGTGCTGCGGCTTAAGATGCGCTCGCTCAGCCGTTCAATGGCGTCATTGGAAATGCGGCTGGCGGGATAGCGGCGCTGGGCATTGAGGTACCAAGTGAGGCTGTAGCCGAGTTCGCCGCGGGCTTCGGCGTCTTTGGCGCGGTTGATCGCGGCGACGAATTCCGCGCTGCGACCAGAAAGCTCGGCCCGCATCTGATTGAGTTTGCGGTCTTCGGGCCATTCTTTGGCGGCCAGCTCCACGTTCTCCCAAGCCCCGAAGTGATCCCCGTTACGGCTGAGGATGTTGGCTTTCTCAATCGCCATCTCGGCCGCTTGAACTTTCTCGAGCGCAGTTTTGAGCTTCTTCTGGCGCTCTTCGTCGCCCTGCATGGCCGGGGCATAGGCCAGCTGTTTTTCGAAAATGAGGCGATAGTTGCCGTTGTCGTAGTCGCGGTCGAAGTCGGTCAGCGACTGATTCTGCACGTCGTTGGTGTCGAAGAACTGGCTGGCGGAAGCTTCCAGCTCTGGGTTGGCAGGCCAAGCTTCAGCGGCGGCCTGGAACTCCTTCATGGCGAGATCAAGATTGCCTTTCTGAGCCGCGAGTTTGGCTTTGCCCAGACGCAGTTTGCTCTCGAGTTTGACGGCGTTGACGATGGCACGGGCTTTGGTCGCGTCAAAGTCACTGGCCTCTTCTTTCATCTGCTCGACCAAGGTTTCGAGCTCTCCAAATTCACGCGCTTCGATCAGGTTGCGCATCCTGGTGAGCTGCGAGGAAAAGCCGCCGATGCGCTCCTTTTGGACACGCTCGACACCCAGCACGAGTGGGTGCGTTTCTCCCAGGATGAAGGCTTCCTGGAGGCGTTCGGTTGCGTTAGCGATTTCGCCGCGACCAATCTTGTAGCGAAACACTTCGATGGTGGATTGCAGATCTTTAACAATCTCTAGTGAGGCATTGACTTGGTTGGCCAGTTCGACGGGATACTCGCTGTCATTGAAAATCCGGCGGTAGAAATCAGCCGCCAGGATGACGTGGAGATAGCGTTTACTGTTGAAGAGAGTGTTGATGTAATTGGCGAAGTTCTCTTTGGCCTTTTCGTCGAGGGCGGAGACTCGCATCTCATTCATCTTGATCCGGGCCTTCGCTTCCAGCGTGCGGAGGTATTCTTCGGTGAGGCGGATTTTGCCGCCTAAGGAGGAAACCATGTCGCCAGAGCCTTGCTGACTTTGCGGCGACTGGGAGGGGTAGGGAGCTGCTGGTACGCCACCACCACCACCTTGATTCTGCTGGGCTTCGGGTTTAATTCCCGAGCGGGCTTGCTTGCGTTGGAATTTGAGGTCTTCATCCCGAATGCGGTTGGACATGAAGTCCGCATTTCGATTCCGGATGTCGATTTCCTGGTTCAGCTTTTCGTTGGTGCGTTCCAGTTCCAAAGCCGCCTTGTCGAGATTCCAAATGCTTTCAATCCGGTTGGCCAACTCGTTACTTACTCCAGCATCAAGATCTTCAAACCGATTCAGTTCGAGTAGGTCCTTCCAGGCATGGACGGGCCGTTTACCCTTAAGGGTGGCGTGCACTTGCTCGACCGCCTCTAAGTAGGCTTGCACTTGGTTGGCCGGGATTTCTGCAGCACCAAGAAAGCGTTCAAAGCGGGCAGCAGTGTCGGGATCGCTAAAACCTGAACCACCTAAGGCAGCGTTGGCTTTTTCCTGATTTTCGGCGTGCTGATTGGCTCGCTGGAAGGCTGCAGCAGCGGAGCCTTCTTTGGGTTTTCGATTAAAAAGATAGTCCAGAGCGGAGCTGGTGGAATTCTCTGTTTGCGCCGGGGCGGGCGGGGACGAAGGGCTCTGGTTCGAAGCTGTTGAAGGCGCATCAGCAAGGCCAGAGGGTGCTGGGGACCCCGTGTTCGAGCCGTTAGCACTGGACGGTGAGAAATCGCCCTGTGCGAAGGTACTTAAGGTAAAAAAGCACCCCGTAACCGTGGTGAGAACTAGCTTAGTCTTTCTGGAATGCATGCGCATAAATCAGTCCCCCTTCTTGGACGTTAAGTTCGGCGAGATAGGTTTGGCCCTTTTGGAACGCGATACTGGCTTCTTCGGGTGCCACTAGAATCGCGACGGGGCGGGGATCTCCGTCGAGTTGAAAGACCATGAGTTTTCCTTCTTCTGGCTTCCAGCCGAGGTTGGCGACCACGGTGAGCTCACCCTTGAATTTGGAGCCCGCCAAAGACCGATAGCTCTCGTAATATTTGCCGACCGGAAAGCTCTCCAATGTGCGGTACGGATCATTGAGATAGCCGTAAGCCAACCAAGACCCCACAGCAATAGCCACCAAGACGAGAGCGGCGATGAGCCAGGAGAAGAGACGAGAGTTTCTGGCCGGACGAACGGGCG
>CAWUJC010000495.1:0-2977 GCA_963922355.1 uncultured bacterium
TGGACTATCAGGTGGTCGCGCAAACCGCCGAGCAGTCCGTGCTGAACCGCCGGCTCAATCGCACGACCGCTCGGCTTAATGTGTTGATCGCGTTGTTCTTTCCGCTCACGGCCATCAGTGCGGTCTTTGGGATGAACATGGCCCACGGCTTCGAGGGCCTCTCGATCCTGGCCTTCTGGGCGATCGTGGCAGGCAGTCTTGTCCTTGGCGCGATCATCGCGATGCTGCTGAATAAGTAGGTCGGCAAATTCCCATGTTCCGGCGGAGATGCTGCTGCTGGTTTTTGATGCTCGCGCCAAGTTCGCCAAGGCCGCTATGTTGGTCGTCGTCGTTGGCAGCGTGACGCTGCCAAGAGGCTCCCCACTCGACCAAAGGCAAATTCTATGGCGTGGGAATCAACGCCTCGTCGGTGTTGACCTCGCTGACCGGAGGAGGACGGTCGGGCGCTTCCTGGGGCAGGGTTTCGACCTCGCTCGGCACGGTATAGACCACCTCGCCGGGCAGGAGCACACCGTTGTCGCCCGCCGTTTCTTCCGTCCCGTAGCGCGAGACCAGGAAGGTGCGCGGCAGCACCTCCTTAAACATGAAGGCCACCCGCTCGAAGATCACCGTGTCCTTGAGCGACCAAAAGACCAGCCCATGCACCGCCGTCACGCACAGCGCAATGACCCAGAAGGTCTTTGAGGTTAGGAAGGAGAGGCGATACATTTCGGTGAAAGTACCACAGCAGTCGTGAATTTGCGATACTAGCTCAAGATGCTCGCTAGCCGATTAGAGGCTAGGTGCGATGTCACGCGGCTTAACTCTTCCCGTCGATCATCTGCCAGAAGGCGGGTTGCTTCTGGAGGTCCTCGTCTTCGGCTTGGGGGATGCCGGAGCGGAAGAAGAAGTCGCGCATCGTGTTTTTATTCAGCACACGGTGGATGAGGATGCCTTTTTCGCCGGCTTCGAAGTAGATGCGGTAGTCCTTGGCGCGGTAGCGGTAGAGGGTGCGGCCATCGCGTTCGAGCTTGCCGTAGCGTTCGGGGTCGAGCTGATTCAGGCCTGGGGGCAGGACGTGGAATTCGGCGAGGATGTCCAGTTGGAGGTCCTTCGGCAGGTCCTTGAGTTCGGCGGTGCTCGCGTCGCTAAAAATGATTTGGTACATGGTGGGGAAGTTCGGGGGAGGGCTGACTTACTTGTAGCCTTTTAGCAGGTAGTCTTTGCGTAGGAGACTAAAGACTTTGTGGTGATTGTTCCAGGTTGCGGTGAGTTGCTTCCACGGTTTGCCGTCGCGCATGTGTTCGTAGATTGTCGGTCCGCCGCAGACCTTGATGAAGGTGCTCTTTTCCTTGATCGACTCAGGCTTGAAGAGGTCCTTGCCCTTCTCGGCGATCAACTCGCTCATCAGATACATGGAGAGCTGGCCGAGGTTGACGTCCTTGGCGTTGGGCAGCATGAGTTGGACGCCTTGGACAACCTCGCCTGCATTGTCGCCGGCCAGCGGTTCCCAAAAGGCGGGGCGGGCGCGCACGCCTTTAAACTCGTTTTCCTTCAGTCCCTTGTTGAGCTTGGTCGAGAGGATAAACGCGTCGAAGTCTGGCCCGCCCAGGTACTCGAAGGGCAGGCGCGAGCCAATGCCGTGGTTGACCTTCATGCCTTCGCCAATGATGCCGGTGACGGCGTACATCACGGCGGCTTGGTAGGTGGGGATGTTCGGGGAGGTGGGGACCCAGGCCAAGCCGGTGTCGGGCCAGAGCATGTCGCGCTTCCAACCCCGCATCGGGACGATGACCAGCTTGGGCGTGGTCTTAAGCCAATTTTCGCCTTTGATCATGTTGGCTAACTCGCCTGGCGTCATGCCGTAGAGGTATGGGATGGGCCATTGGCCGACAAAGCTGGTGTAGCCTTTTTCCAGCGGTGGGCCCTGGATCTGATTTCCGCCCAGCGGATTTGGCCGATCGAGGACGAAGAATTCGACGCCTTTCTCCCCCGCTGCTTCCATGGCCAAGCCCATCGTGCTGATATAGGTGTAGCTGCGGCAACCGATGTCCTGCAGGTCGTAGATCAAGACGTCGATCCCCTCGAGCATCTCCGGGGTGGGTTTCTTCGTCTCGCCGTAGAGGGAGAAGACGGGCAGGCCGGTGCGTTCGTCGGTCCGTTTGTCGATCTTTTCGCCAGCGGGACGCTCGCCGTAGATGCCGTGTTCCGGGGCAAAGAGGGCGACCAGATCCACTTCCTTGGCTTCAAAGAGGATGTCCACCGTGGCGCGGCCGGAGGCATCTACGCCAGAGGGGTTGGTGATGAGCCCCACCTTTTTGTTCTCCAGCCCGCGGAACCCGGCATCGCGTAGGACGTCAATCCCCAGCTTGACCTTGGGACCGGCTTGGTCCGCTTGGACGGGAACGCAAAAGAGGCTCAGGAGGAGGGCGACAAAGCCCGTGACAAATGTGCAAAGCGTACGCATGGTATCCGGCTACACGACAATCAGTCGTCCCCTATCGTAGCCGCAGGGTACGAGGGGGGTCAACCCGCTTCCCGATTTCGTTTTGCCATGGATTCCGTCACTCTCTTGCAAGGCATTGGTGTCTATCTCCTGCTGGTTTTGTCTCTGGCCTTCCACGAGTATGGACACGCGCAAATGGCCACCTGGTTGGGTGATGATACGGCCAAGCGCCAAGGGCGCCTGACGCTGAACCCGATCTCGCACATTGATCCGATCGGCACAGTGGCGATCCCGCTTTTCATGATTTTGGTCAATCCCGGCTTTGCCATTTTTGGCTGGGCCAAACCGGTGCCGTTCGATCCCCGCAACCTGGAAAATCCGCGCCGGGATGACTTATTGATCACTATAGCGGGCCCCCTGGCCAACATCATTTTGGCCGTGATCATGCTCATTCTCATGCACTTCATCGCGCCTGGTGGTCGCCTCTTTGATTTTGTCTACAGCTTTGCCACGCTCAATGACTTCCTGGCGGTGATTAATCTCACGCCGGTT
>CAWUJC010000496.1:0-2967 GCA_963922355.1 uncultured bacterium
TTTCCAAAAAAGAATCCCTATTCCTATGTCAACTCCCTTTTAACTCATGGTTCTTACCAAAAGTCAATCCTCTCGAGAAGCCTCCGCAAAGATATCGAACGCGTAAAACCAATTGTTTACTTCACGAAGAGCTATATGATTTAGGAGGTTATGGTCTAGTCCACCTAGTCTACGGACTTATGTGGTGGGGGTTTGAACCTTCGAAACGCGACGATGGTATTCGAAAATGGGTTACAGAAGCCAAGCAGAAAGGGGCTACTAGAGCACTTCAGACACTAGCTGAGGCAGCTGACAAATACGGAGCAATTTGCAAATCAAATCCTAACATCAATCCTTTTGAAGATTTTACGTTTTTCATTGAATACATTAAAGACTACGAATCTCTATTAGTAGAGACTAAGGGAGAAGCTGACACCTTTGCAGAGCTACTAGAATTGATTCACACCAAGGTTATGCAAAAATACGAATCTCTTCCTTGCGGGATTTTTTTTAGAGGTATACTTCTAGAGTTTCTATACAATCAGAAAATTCCAGAGTGAATTATTATTAGTAAAACAAAAATTTTAGTTTTCGAAAAAATTTCATATAGACCCAGAAATCAACTGACTAATACTCCGCACAAGTTTACGAAGACAAACAATCGAAGAAACGACTACCATTTATCGGGAACTCCAAGCAGTCAGCAAAAGAATCAGCCAACTTCATGCTCTAGTCTTCCTCTTCTTCGTCGTCGAAGAGCGAGTCCGAGCCGCCTTCGAGGCCGAGCTGCTTTTCGCGGAGAGCTTGCTTGATCTTCTCCAGCTCAACGCTGCGGTCGTCGACTTCGTCCCAAACCACGTCGCTGACGTAGATGGGCGCTTCGGCCTGAAGGGCCAGGGCAATGGAGTCGCTCGGCCGGGCATCGATCTCCACGTGCTTGGTGTGGATTTCGTTTTGGGCCAGCAAGAGGATGCGGGCAAAATAGGTGTTGCTCCGCAGGTCGTTGATGATGACCCGCTCAACGGTGACATCGAAAGCCTGGAAGATGAGGCCGACCAGCTCGTGGGTGAGCGGACGCTCGCTGCGCTCGCCGCGCATGGACATGGCGATAGCCCGGCCGACGACCGGCTCGACGTGGATGACGAAACATTTTTCCTCGTTGCCAACGAAGATCGCCAGGGTCTGCTGCTCGGTCGGAAACACCCCCAGCACTTCGACCCGAATCACGTCCGTACTCACACCTTATTGCTAGCACGACGGCCCCGCCTTGGCAACTGACAGCGGCGGGAAGAAGAGAGTTCCCGACGGTGCAAATCTTCCTTGGCCAAGGGGGCTCCAACGAGGTATAGGAATCCTTATGCACATGGATGCCGCCTGGTCGCTGGAGGCCGCGAAAAAGACCTACAATATCGAGACCTGGGGCGGCGGCTACTTTGGGGTCGATCCGGCGGGCAACCTGACCGTCCGCCCGCTGCAGGAGGGCGGTGGCGAAATCGTCATCCCCACCGTGGTGGATGCCGCCCGGCAGCGCGGTTTACATTACCCTCTCCTCCTTCGCTTCCAGGATTTGCTGCGCCACCGGGTGGTCGCGCTCAACGAGTCCTTTGCTGCGGCGATGGAAGGCGAAGGCTACGGCGGCAGCTACCGCGGCGTTTTTCCGATCAAGGTCAACCACCTGCGCGAAGTGGTGGAGGAAATCCTCGAAGCCGGGCGTCCCTACCACTATGGGATTGAAGTGGGCAGCAAGCCGGAGCTGTTTGCCGCCCTCGCCCTGCACGAGGACCCGGAAAGCCTGATTATCGCCAACGGCTACAAGGATCGCCTGTTTATTGAGACGGCCCTCCTCGGCACTAAACTGGGCAAACGCGTGGTGCTCGTCATCGAGAAGCTCAGCGACCTGGACAACATCATCGCCGTCAGCCGGGCCGTGGGCGTCAAGCCGATGATCGGCCTGCGCCTCAAGCTTCAGGCCAAGGGAGCCGGACGTTGGGCGCTTTCCAGCGGGGATAACGCCAAGTTCGGCCTCACCACTTCGGAAATCATGGAGGCGGTTCGTGGGCTGCAGGAAGCGGAGATGAGCGACTGCCTCCAACTCGTGCATTTTCACATCGGTTCGCAGATCCCGGAAATCCAGACCCTCTCCCGCGCGGTGCGCGAAGCCGCTCGCTATTACGCCAAGCTGCGGCACCTAGGCTTTCCCATCCAGTACCTCGACGTGGGCGGCGGCCTGGGCATCGACTACGACGGCAGCCGCACGGCGACCGATTCCAGCATCAACTACACGCTGGACGAGTACACCCGGACGGTTGTCGCGACCGTGAAAAACATCGTGGAGGAAGAGAAGGTCCCCGCCCCCGATCTGGTGAGCGAAAGTGGCCGCGCCATTGTCGCCCCGCATTCGGTGCTGATCCTGGATGTGTTCGGGGCGATCGAGAAGAACCGCGCTCGGCAGGAAAAGACCGAACAAGCTTCGCCGCAGCATCGCCTGGCCGAACAATTGGTCGAGATCATCGCCAACATTAACCAAGAGAGCCGGCGGGAAAGCTTTCACGACGCGGTGCAAATCTTCGAAGACGCGCAGTCGCACTTCGACCTCGGCCTGCTCGACCTGGAAGCCAAAGCCCAAATTGAGCAGCTCTTCTGGGCCGCCATTCAGCGCATCATCCAAGAGTACGGCGACACGCCGCTGCCCGAAGAAGTGCAAGAATGGCTCCCTTCACTGGGCGACAAGTTCCTCTGCAATTTTTCTATCTTTCAATCGATGGTCGACCATTGGGCGTTGGACCAACTCTTCCCCATTGCGCCGATTCACCGTCTGCTCGAACCGCCAGCACACGATGCCACGCTGGTCGACATCACCTGCGACTCCGACGGCAAAATCTCCAAGTTCATCAACGGTCGCGAGCCGGTGCGCGATACGTTACCGCTCCACGCGCTGAACGGCCAACCCTACCTCCTCGGCGTCTTCCTCATGGGGGCGTACCAGGA
>CAWUJC010000497.1:0-2962 GCA_963922355.1 uncultured bacterium
CGCCCCCGTTGTCCGAACCACCGCCGGAGCCGTCGTTGCCTCCACCGCTGCTACCACCACTCGAGCCGCCGCCCGTTGGCAAACCATCGGTACCATCCTGGTTCCCCCAGGCCATGGAGTTCGCCTCCACGTCCAGGGCAAAACCGTCGGAAAACGTGACCGTGATAGGCTCGTCCGCCGGATTGAACGCCGAGTACGTCCGGGTTTCTCCGTCGTGAAAAACCCCGTAGTGAGCGGCATTGGCCGTCACGCGCGGATCGACTCGACCCAGTTGATTGATCGCATGAATCCAGTGGTAGGAGTGGGCTTTAGTTTCGCCCCACTCGGGCTCGTATCCAGCATTAAACTCGGCGATGGCCGCGTCGCTGTCGTAGAGGGAGCGGACCGAGGCGTGAATGCCCGTCCAGACATTGTTGCCCCCGCCGTTGCGGCTCATGAAGTCCTGGTTTTTGCGCAGGTTCTCGGGGAAGTGTCCCAGGAAGAGCATACCCGGCTGAATGGGCAGGAAGTTGATCCCATGGACCTCTTCCACGTAGCCGTCCCACCAGATCGCATAGTGCACGCCGTCACCCCAGATCATGCCGACCGTGGGAGCTTCAAAGCCGTCTGGAAAGACCTCTTCGTCGACATCAAACCAGTAGTTCTGCACCGCTTCGGTTTCGGTCGTATACAGGTAGATGCCCAAGTCCCGGATCTTCTGGTTCCCCGTTACACCACCCCAAAGGATCAGCGCGGAGGAGAAGTTCAGGCTCTCCGAAGAAGATTCCTGATTGTTCCCTGCGGCAAAGAGAGCCGAGCCGCTCGCCCAACCGTGTCCGGCGTAGAGATCGAAGTTCCGCAAGAACGGGAAGAGTTTGTCCTCGCGGTTGGGAGAATTCGCGTCCCGAATCAGCAGGTTAACCATCGGACCGTATCGCTCGGCCCAGTCGGCGTCATACTGCCCCACCAAAGCGGCCGCCATAATGAAATATCCATAATGGAAATGGTGATCATTCAGCTGGGTGTCGCTGCCGAATCCGGCGCGAAAACCGATCAAGGTGCCCCACTTCTCGTCATAGAAGAAGGCGTGCGGCTCCTGCGCATCAAACCAATCTTCCAGGCGCAGCTTGACCTCGCTGAGGAACAGGTCCCGCGCACTGTGGTGGCCGACCGCGTCGGCGATCGGGATCAAATGCGCCAGACGGCACATTGCCTTGCCGCTCCAGTAGGTATCCATCCCAAAGGAATTGTTCCAGCGCGTGTTGTAGTCCGTCGCGTACAGGTCCTGGATGTATTGATAGAGCTGGCTTTCCGAAAAACCGTCGACGCCTTCTTCCAACGCATAGGGTAAGGTGGGCATGACGCCATAGAATTTCATTTCCGTGCGGAAGCCCCGCCCTTCCCGCACTTTCATTTCACCGCGGGGTGAAACGTAGCTGTACTCGGTCAACTGGGCGGGAGAGTTCAACCATTGGTGGCGGTACAGGGCTAAGAGCGGCTGATCGACGCCCCCGCTTTCCTTCATCTCCGTGGTGGTCAAGTACATGGCCTTGCTCGTGGCGTTTTGCTGATCGTATTCCCAGGTCACCTTGGAATCGACCACGTGCGTGTGGGCTCGACGCTGGAAGAAAGCCAGGGTCTCGGGCGTGGCGTCCGGAAGCGCTGCCACGGAGTAGTAACTGCTACTGCCAATCGAATTGGTGAAGGTGTTTCCAGTGATGGCCCACGTGGAATTGCTCGGCCCAAAGATACCGTAGTGCCGTCCCTCGACGGTCACGCCCAAATGATGACCGTTGTTGGCCCAGACCACAACGGGGCGATTAAAGGTAACCATGGCGGGTGCCCCTTCGGTGGTGAAGTAGGCGTAAGGCAGCCCGTGGCCAATCGTTGCCCGAAGCTTGCGCGGTCCAGCTTCCCACAGAAGGCGAACCGTGAAGTCGCCATAATCGTCAACCAGGGCTTGCGAGGCCGCCATGCCCACCAACCCTGCGGTAAAGTCTTCGATGTAAGGGTAGCGGTAGTCTTGAATCTCATGCCCCTTAGGGAGGAGCACCGGCGTGTTGACCTGCACGCGGTTCGGATAGCCCGCCCCTAAGCCCCCGGCGTTCGCATGAAAAGCCAGCGGATGAGCGAAGAGATTCTCCCCAAAAGGATTCTCCGGGTGATACTGCCAAATCGCGGATGACCACCAATCATTGGTCGGATGCGGAGCGGAAAGATTGCTCGAAACGCGCGGCTCGACCGGAGCGCCAACCCGGTTCGACGGGCCTTGTTTATTGCCGGTCAGCCCGTTGACGTATTTGCCATCGCCAGCAGAAACAATCTCTTGGGCTTGGCTGATGGGGAGTATGAAGAAACAAAGAGCCAGGATGGATAAGAGGAAGGGAGCAAGGCGTTTCATGGGGACTTAGGGCTTTCGGGTTAGTTTTGGCGGGTACGCCCCTCCAAAACCGTGGGGTTAGTCAAAATCGGTTGCGTACAACTTCGATCAACCGAGAGCTTCCACCCGAAGATGGCGACAACCGTGTCGTCATCAAAGGTAGCTCGGGCGGGCAGCAACATGCTCCCACCTTGCCGGATCAACCTAACAGCAGTCTTACACCAAGATTACAATCGTGTAAGGCGCCTGGAGCTCTACTCTTGCTCTCTAGCCTTGCGGCTCAGGACGGTCCTTCCCGTAAGACTGCACCACCCAATCGCTAAGGCGTTTCTCCGGGTCGGCAACGAGGGCCGCATCAACGGTAAACTCCTCTCGCCCGGAGTTCTTGTGGATGAGTTTGAGGCCAAACTCAAAGTCCTTAAAGACCACCTCACAGTGCTCCAGCATGCCACGGCCTTGATCCCGCGCGCCATCCACCAAGGCCCAGACGGCTTCATCTTCCATAGTCAGCTTCAGTTGGTGCTTTTCGTGAAAGCGGCGGGCGTATTCACGAGCCAATTCGGCCATGGCAACCCGTTCTTCGTAACCTTCGTCTTGGAGGAT
>CAWUJC010000498.1:0-2959 GCA_963922355.1 uncultured bacterium
ACAAGAAGAAGTGTATACAGTTGGACAAGATGCTGCATGAGGAAGCGAGACGTTATCCCGACCTAAGCCAGCTCTTCTATGAAGCGACCTATCACCAAGGGCAAGTCACCGTTGCCGAACTGATTAAAGTGGGGAAGCAAAAGGGATTTATCACCAAGCCGCAAAAGACGGAACATTTGGCGGATAATCTGATTTCGATTTGGGAAGGCCTTTCCTACGTGCGCGCCCGGCTGGGCCTAACGGATAAACCTTACCCAAATCCTAAAAAATGGGCGCAGCAGTGCTTGGAAACACTGTTTGCTGACGATTTACCTAAATAACACATGTCTTCTTACCAAGACCGGTCGATCAGGTGATCGGGAACAGACTCCTGCTGGTTGGCAGTTAAACTTGGTGCTTTTCCGCCCAGTCCTTAAGCTTGTTGAGGACGGTGAGCGCGGAGCGGCCAAATTCGGTGATCTCATATTGCACGGCGATGGGCCGATCGCACAAGACGTGACGGGTGACCAACCCCATCTCTTCTAATTCCTTCAGTCTGGTGTTCACCATCTTACGACTGGCACCGGCCAGGAGACGAGCGATGTCATTAAAGCGGAGAGGGCCATCTTTGAGATACCAAAGGATGGATCCTTTCCATTTTCCGCCAATCACCCGCATCCCTCGCTCAATCGGGCAAGGTTTGTCGAAGGGTTCGTGACATTCTGGGCGCAGAGCTTGGGCACGCTGATGTTTCATAAAAACAGGTTACAAAAAGTACACTGGTTGACAATGTTAACCTGCTAGGGCCATATTCCGCTGCTCAACAAGAATCCTGAATCAAAAAACAATTTCCCATGGCAACTATCGACTATCCCAACATTCCCGAAGGAAAATTATTCATCAATGGTGAGTGGCTTCATTCCAGTAGTGGCAACTCTGCCGCCACTTACAACCCGGCAACAGAAGAAGAGATCGCGCAGATTACCCAAGCGACGGAAGAGGACGTCAACGAAGCCGTGGAAGCTGGCTATGACGCTTTCCGAAAAGGGGAGTGGAGCGCGATGGGGCCGCACGAACGCGAACGGGTCTTGCGTAAAATAGCGACGTTGATCGAAGCCAACGCAGATGAATTGGCTGCCCTTGAATCGTTAGACGTGGGCAAGCCCTATCAATTCGCGCGCTCCTTCGACATCGATTTCATCGCGGGACTTTTCCATTTTTGCGCTGGAGTCGCTGGAGGTCAGCTCGGTGGCAGCACCCGTCCCGTGAGTTCACCCCAGGGCGGGCAGTTGCCTTTTGCTTATACTCGGCGCGAACCGCTGGGCGTGATTGCTGCCATTACTCCGTTCAATTTCCCGATGATTCTCTCGGTGACGAAGATCGCTCCGGCTTTGGCTGCGGGCAATACCTTCATCCACAAACCGGCTTCGGCCACGCCTTTGACGGCGTTGAAGTTGGCGCAAATTTTTGAAGAGGCCGGACTGCCTCCAGGAACTTTTAACCTGGTCACAGGCTCAGGCCGCGTTGTCGGTAATGCCCTGGTTGCTCACCCGAAAGTGAAGAAGATCGCGTTCACCGGCTCGACGGAAGTGGGCAAAGGGATTCTGAAGGGAAGCGCCGAAACGCTGAAGAAAGTCACTTTGGAACTCGGAGGCAAGTCCGCCCACTTGATTTTTGACGATGCGGATATGGACGCGGCCATCCAGCACGCTTTGTTTGCCATCTTCTTCAACAAGGGAGAATTCTGCATGGCCGGTTCTCGCCTCTTTGTTCAGCGAGGGGTGTATGACGAGGTGCTCAACCGATTGGTGGAAGCGAGTAAGTCCTTGGTGATTGGGAATCCCCTGGATTCAGAAACGACCTATGGTCCGCAGATCGATGCGGCGGCGCGTGATAACTGTGCCAAGTACACCGAAATTGGGATCGAAGGCGGTGCCCGTCTTTTAATCGGGGGCAAGCCGATGACGGTTGACGGCAAAGGCTTCTACTTTGAACCGACCATCTTGGCGGATGTGGACAACCACTCAAGAGTGGCCCAGGAAGAGATCTTTGGCCCCGTCTTGGTGGTCACACCATTCGACACGGAGGAGGAAGCAGTCGCTTTGGCGAATGATTCTGAGTATGGACTCGCCGCTGGCTTACAAACCCAGAACCTGGGACGTGCTCATCGGGTTGCTCATGCTTTGGAAGCTGGTTTGATTTGGGTGAATACCTGGGGCCAGTTTGATAGCACGTTGCCTTTTGGCGGCTACAAAGCTTCCGGGATGGGGCGTGAGCTAGGAATCGAGTCCTTTGAATCCTATACGCAGACGAAGTCCGTCTACATGGATTTGAATTAGTTTTCGTCTTAAACAACCTTTAACTTAGAAGAGAAAGAGCAAGATAATGAGTCAAAATATTGGAAACAAAGTTGTCGTGATTACCGGGGCTAGCAGTGGATTAGGTGAAGCAACTGCCCGACACTTAGCTCACTTGGGCGCCAAGGTGGTCCTGGGGGCGCGTCGAGAAGAGAAGCTCCAGGAAATCGTCAGTGAGATTGAAGCTGCAGGTGGCAAGGCATCCTATCTGGCGACGGACGTCACGTCTCGAGAAGCCGTCGCAGCACTGGTGCAGAAAGCCCAGGATGTTTATGGTCGCGTTGATGTCATGATCAACAACGCCGGGATTATGGCGATTTCTCCTATCACAGCGCTGAAAGTCGATGAATGGGAGCGGATGGTCGACATCAACATCAAGGGTGTCTTGTACGGCGTGGCGGCGGCTCTGCCGATCTTCGAGAAGCAAGAGAGTGGCCACTTCATCAATATTTCATCGATTGCCGGTGTAAAAGTGTTTAGCCCGGGTGGCACCATTTACAGCGGGACCAAGTTTGCCGTGCGTGCCATTAGCGAAGGGCTACGTCATGAGGTTGGCGGGAAAATCCGCACGACTTGCATTGAGCCCGGAGCGATTGATTCTGAGCTTAAGCATGGTTCTACCC
>CAWUJC010000499.1:0-2957 GCA_963922355.1 uncultured bacterium
TGAGCTTACATCGGGGCGCGTCGGATTCGGCGAAAATCTGGGCCATGACGGCTTTGATACAACGGCGGGCATACTTGGGCGGGCCGCCGCTAATCGCGCCAGCCGTACTTTTGCACGGGGCAGCGGCTTCTAGAGCCAGACTCCAGTAGGTGTGGCTTTTCACCCTGGTGGTGACGAGTTCCACGCCGCAGGTGGCATCGGCTTCGGCGCGAGCGTCCATCAAGCCCACGTTTTGCTTCCAGCAGAAGTATTGCTGGGCGCGTTTCTTCCGCACGCGAATCCAGTGAGCTTTGTTCTGGAAGAGAGTTTCGAGCACCGCGTCGGTCTCATCGGTGGGGAAGTCCCACTTCCGCCAGGTGGCGAGCGTGCCCAAGGCGTGGGGGGTAAATTTCACCTTCTTGGCTTTCCCGATCCGGGCTTTGAATTGGATGGAACCTTGCCGCAATTTGGTGCCGAGGGTGGTCAGGTCGCGGGTGCGGAGATAAACGTCGGTGCGCTCGGGTTCGTCGAACACGTGCGTCGAGAGGCGGGCATGCCAGCGCTGCACCTTCTTGGGCAGCTTGCCGGGGAAGAACCAGCGCGTTTCCACCGTCTCAAGCATAGGGGAAACTTACCCGCCGGAAGCCGCCTGGCGATTGGTTTTTGCTGTCCTTTTTCGACCCAGGGCGTATGCCACCACCCATGAGCAATTCTTTCCCCGTTGTTTCAGATGTGGCTGAGCTGACCTCTGGCGAATTCGCAAGCTCTCCGATGGTCTTGCAGACTGGGCCCGCTGGCGGCATGTGGTATCGAGATGGTGAGGCTAACGGTGAGCACACCAACGGCGGCACGCTGGTGGTCGACGAACGCAATCAACTGTGGCGGCGCCAGGGTGATCCGGCGCGCTTGGATGCCCGTTGGTTTGGCGTGGTGGCCGACGGCGAAACCGATGACGCCCCCGCCTTGCAAGCTGCGATCGAGGCTCTTCCCATGACGGGTGGAAAAGTCCTCCTCCCGAGCGGGCGGATGCGTTGCGGGCAGACGCTGCGCATCAACCGTTCGTACATCACCCTCGAAGGCGCGAACTGCGGGTTGATCAGCAAGCACTTTGAGCCGGAACGTGCCATCGGTCAGGGCTCGCTGCTGTACTTCGATCAGGACATGGACGGCATCCTCATCCAGGGGCCGGAGGAAGATCCGGCTCACCCCATTGGTCGCTTGGGCGGTATTACGCTGCGCGACTTTGGCATCGCCGGCCGCTGCCGCCAGAACGGGCACGTGGCAATCAAGGTGGCGCAGCACCCGACTCGCAAACGCTTTGGCACCACCGACGCGTTGCTCCTCGAGCGGCTCTACGTGATCGATTACTTTTGGGCGGCGGAGCTGAACATCACCGACGCGAGCAACATCACCGGCTGCTGGTTCTCGGAATGCGGGAACGGACTGCGCCTGAACGGCTGCATCTATACGGCTCTGACCAGCGCGGTAATCGCTGACAACGACGGGTCTGGCTTGCACGTTGCTGGCGGGCAATCGACGGAGGTCGTCAGCTCCACCTTTGTTCGCAACAAGGATGGCCTTATCGCGGAGAACACGAAACGCCTCAAGGTGGCGGGCGGAACCTTTGAGTCGGATCACAATGGCGGTGAGCGCGACGACCAGACCTACCTCACCTTCCGCGACGTGGACCAAGCGGCGATCACCGGGGTCAGCTTCTCCAACCAAGGCGAGTCGATCCGGGAGCCGGTGCGGATCGAAGGCGGCTCCTCTGACATCCAGTTCTCCAATTGCCTGGCGACGGGCTGCGAGTTGCCATAAGGAAGGGAGCCCTCCATGAAGCTACTGCTCTTTGATATCGACGGGACGTTGACCAACACCAACGCGGTGGATACGGATTGTTTCGTCCAGGCCATCCAAACAGTTTTGGGCCTGCCTGAGATCGAGACGGATTGGGATCAGTACCTGCACGTGAGCGATAGCGGTCTGGCCGCGGAGATTTGTCAGCGCGGGCTGGGGCGTGGTCCGACGGCAACCGAGTTAGAGGCATTTGAACGCGAGCTGGCGCGTTTACTCTGGGCTGAACCAGCGCAACGCTTTACGGCGCTTCCGGGAGCGAAAGCCTTTCTGGCCGAAGCCGCCAGCAAGCCCGACGTGCGAGTTGCCTTGGCGACCGGAGCCTGGCGAAGTTCTGCGCAGTGTAAGCTCCAGCGGGCCGGGATGGATATCTCAACGCTTCCCCTGGCCTCGGCTTCCGACCATGTCGAAAGGACCGAAATCATGCAGTTGGCCCGGGCTCAGGCGCTTGAGGCGCAGCAAGTCGGCGGCGATGCC
Source organism: uncultured bacterium (assembly GCA_963922355.1). Classification (GTDB taxonomy): domain Bacteria; phylum Verrucomicrobiota; class Verrucomicrobiia; order Methylacidiphilales; family UBA1321; genus CAWUJC01. The sequence continues at coordinate 2,311 of CAWUJC010000499.1, forward strand.
AGTGACGCCCTTTGCTTTTATTTTGGGGATGGCATGTGGGATTTGCGGGCCAGTACAAAGCTCGACTGGAACTTCATTGCCATCGGGGAGAGACACGCCGCGTTATCTGCCGCTGGCGCCGAACTTGCCTGCCCGGATTTCTCTCAGCCCGACGAGATCTGGAACTGGATTGAGGGTTGTGGTTCTTAGACTTTGGTATCCGTTCGCTGCCACGGTGGGATCAGAAAAAGCAGGAAGCCTGCAATGGCTGTCAGGCCAAGGGAGATGATGATCCACATGCTTTCAGACAAGTCATAGAAGACAAGCCAATGGGCAAGCAACGGATCCCAACCCAAAACATCAGTACTTTGGTACATCAAATAGACACCGAAATTGATGGAATATTCGTTTAAGATATCGAGCACCAAGAGCAAACAGAGAGATAGATGTCCTAGTCGAAGCCAGGGATTCTTCACCCATTGCCAGCCGTATACAGAACCGACGACAAAGAGGATAAGTAGGAGTAAAAGAAAAGGGGTAAACGCAGCTCTTATGATGACATAGCCCCAGAAAAGCCAGCCTCCAAACTCACCAAGATGACTCGACATGGTCATCAAGCTTGGATCTTCCACCGCGGCGGGACGAGGATGTAGGAGAGGACGATGAGG
>CAWUJC010000500.1:0-2950 GCA_963922355.1 uncultured bacterium
CAAACGTGTCTCCAGCTCGACCAAGTCGGCGAAAAAGACTTCCCCCAAATCAACTGCGGCGGCGAAGAAGCCTGCTGCCAAGGCACCAGCTGAGCCGGCCGCTCCCAAGAAGTCGCCGGTCGATCCGCGCTTCGTCAAGAAGCAGTCGGAGAAGCTCCTCGAGCTGCGCGATCACATTTTGGACCAGATGCACGGCGTGGCGCAGGATAACCTCCGCGCTCGCCCGGAAGGCAGTGAGGCTTCGGCCTTTGGCATGCACCAGGCGGACGCCGGGAGCGATGCCTACGAGAAAGATTTCGCGCTGAGCCTGCTCTCCCAGGAGCAGGACGCCCTCTACGAGATTGAAGAGGCACTCAAGCGCGTGGAAAACAACACCTACGGTGTATGCGAGATGTCCGGCAAGGTCATCCCCAAGGCGCGCCTGGAGGCCATCCCCTTCGCCCGCTTTACCGTGGAGTGCCAGCAGCAGCTGGAAAAAGAAAACCGCGGCCGTCGTCGCTGGGATACCGCGCCGCAGTTCATGGACGCTTCCGAGAACTTCTCGGACGACGATGATGACGACGACAGCAAAGACTAACCGCACCTAACCCGCACCGTAACTCAAGACCTATGACTTCCTCCCGTCCCGGCCGTCCCCGCCGTCGTTCCCTGCGCTCCATGCCGAAGCGCCGCATCGACGTCAACCCCGAGGCCATTGACTTCAAGAACTCTGAACTACTCAAAAAGTTTGTGACTGAAAAGGGCCGCATCCTGCCTCGCCGCATTACCGGCATGCCCTCGAAGCTGCACCGCAAGCTGGTCCGCGAAATCAAGCGCGCCCGCAACGTGTTGCTGATCAAGTAAGGTCACTCTCACCACCACCTACCCGAAAGACCCAGCACTATGTCCCGACGTTGTGATATTACCGGCGCCAAGCCGAAGCGCGGCAACCGCATTGTCCGCAGCGGTATGGCCAAGAAAAAGGGCGGTATTGGCCAGCACGTGGTCAAGAACTCCCCTCGCACCCAGGTGCCCAACCTGAAGAGCAAGCGCATCTACGTGCCCGAGCTGGACCGCTACGTGACGGTCAAGGCCACGGCCCGCGCGCTCAAGGGCATCAACAAAAACGGTGCCTTCGCCACGCTGAAAAAAGCCGGCCTCCTCTAGGGTTGCCTGCCGATGATGAAGGCCGCCGATTTCGATCGGCGGCTTTGTCGTGTCTAGATGTCTGCTTTCTCGCCGGCCAGATAAAGCTGCACGGCCTGGACAATGGCGGACACGATGCGCTTCTGCACTTCAGGTTTGAGCATGTCCAGCTCCTCCTCGCGGTGGACGATGACGCCGCATTCCACCAGCACCGCGGGCATGAAATTGCGCTTGAGCACGACGAGGTCGCTGAACTCATAGAGCCCGGTGTCGCGGTTGATTAAGGGGCGGTTTTCTCCCTTGATCGGCTCGTTGTGGTGAAGTGTCGGGGTAAAGCCCGCCTCCTTCATCGAGGCGGCGATCAGGCCGCCGAAGCGACGGCTTTCCTCCGGCTCTGGGTTCTTCTTGGAGACAAAAATGGAGTAGCCGCGGAACTTGTCGCTGTAGCGCTGGCGTTGGCCCTGGTACTCCCAATCGCGGTAATACTTGTTGTTCACCGCGTCGTGGTGCAGGGAGATAAACAGATCGGCGCCTTGGGCTTTGGCGGTGCGCCCCCGGCTGGATAGGCTAATGTCCCGTCCGCTTTCGTTAATCAGGATCACGCGGTAGCCGCGATCCTCCAGGGCTTTTTGGAGTCGTCGAGCAATGTCGCGATTAAAGAAAAACTCGCCCCGGCCGCGGGCACTGATCGCTCCCGGTTTCTTGATCGAATGGCCGATATCAAGCGCGATGGTGATGGGCTTGGGTTTGGTCTCGGCTGGCAGAGTAAGCAGAGACAGGAAGAGCAAAGAAGCTACTAGTCCGGCGAGGTAAACGATGGCGCGCATCGCCTTACCTATAGCGTTGCTCGCACCACTTGGCAAAGCTTGGGCCGTTTGACGGAGCCGGAGCCTGTGGCAGGTTGAGCGACGTTCATGAAAGAAAGCCCGAAAGATCAAGAGAACTCCGCACCGGTGATTCGCATCGAAAAGGCGCGGAAGCATTACGGCGGGACGAGCACCGGGGTCGAGGCGCTCGCCGGCGTTGACCTGGATATTCCGCGGGGCCAGTTTGCCGCCATCATGGGCCCAAGCGGGTGTGGTAAGAGTTCGCTCCTGCATGCCCTCGGCGGCTTGGATAAACTGACCAGCGGAGAAGTCTGGCTCGATGACCAGCCGGTGCATGAGCTGGATGACGTCGCGCTGACCCAACTGCGTCGCCAACAGATTGGCTTCGTCTTCCAGTTTTTCAATTTGTTGCCGACGCTGACCGTGGCGGAAAATGTGCAGCTTCCGGCTTTGCTTTCCGGTCTGGACGACGCGGAGGCGGTTGAGCGGTCGACCAAGCTGCTCGATGAAGTCGCCCTAAGCCATCGCCTCACGCATCAGTTGCATCAGCTTTCCGGCGGGGAGATGCAACGAGCGGCCTTGGCTCGGGCGCTGATCATGAATCCACCGGTGCTGCTGGCCGACGAGCCCACCGGTAATCTGGATTCGCACACCAGCGAAAAAGTCGTGGAGCTGTTTCGCCAACTCGGGCGGGAGCACAACACCACCATCGTGATGGTGACGCACAGTCGGGAAGTGGCGGGCGCGGCCGAGCGCCTGATCGAGATGCGTGACGGCCAAGTGGTTGGCGACGGACCGGCCCGTTGACGCGCCGGAGTTGAGCCATGTTCCGTCTCTTTCTCAAGCATAGCCTGCGTTACTTTGCGCGGCACAAGACGCTGACTGCTCTCAACGTGGTGGGGGTGGCGCTGGGTGTGACGGTCTTCATCGCCATCCGGATCGTTAATTTTTCCGCGTTGGAGAGCTTCAAAGCCTCGGTGGATATCGTCGCCGGGAAA
>CAWUJC010000501.1:0-2945 GCA_963922355.1 uncultured bacterium
GTCGACGTGCCGCGTTAGGCAGCGCCCCCCGTCCCCGCGACCATGGTCTTTCAACCGCGCTTCTTCCTGGTGCTCGCCTTCGCCATTTTTTTGGCGGTGGCTTCCCTCTGGCAGGAAGTGCTGTTGCCCGTCTGCATGCTGGTGACCGGCGTGCTGCTCGTCGTCACCATCCTGGACCTGTTGCTCATTCCCCGGAATTGGCTCAGCGTCCAACGTCAATGCCCAGACATTCTTCCCTTGGGCCAACCGGTGCAGGTCAAATTGACCCTGAGTAATCAGACGCCGTTCATCATCAAATGTAAGCTGCAGGATTCTCCACCCGCGCGGTTTGAATTTCACGGCCATGACCTTGTCGTCGAAGTCCCCGCCAAGGGCAAGGTGGAACGCGCCTACAGCCTGCGCAGCCTCCAGCGTGGCGACTACGGTTTTGGCCCCGTCTACCTTCGCACGCCCGGGCCGCTTCAGTTGGTCGAAATCCAGGAGAAGCTCCCGGTGCCGGGACAGCTGACCGTGTTGCCTGACTACACACCCGCGGGAGCCCAAGGCTTCTCTCTGCTCAATGATTCTCGCCACGGACAAGGGCGGATCCCCCTCCTCCAGGCGGGCAGCGGCCACGAATTCGAATCCCTGCGCGAACACCGTCCAGATGATGACTTCCGCGCCATCGACTGGAAGGCTACCGCCAAAAAGAACCGCCTGATCAGCCGCCAGTTCCAGATGGAGCGTGACCAGCGCGTCCTGCTGATGCTCGACTTGGGCCGCCTCATGGCAACCCGCGCCGGCTCTTACCGCAAGCTCGACCACGCGATCAACGCCGCCGTCCAACTGGCCAAGCTCGCCCTGGACCGTGGCGACATGGTTGGCGTGCTCCTCTTCGGTCAGGAAATCCACGCCTACTTGCCTCCCCGGAAAGGCCACGACCAATTCTCCCGCATTGTTCAGCTGCTTGGAAAAGCCACCGCCCTGCCGGTCGAGCCCGACTACTCCCGCGCTTTTCACGAAGCTGCTCAGCGCCTAGGTCGCCGCAGCTTGGTCGTCTGCTTTACCGATCTGATGGACATCCACATCTCCAAAACCTTGGTGGAAGCCATGCGCCCGCTCCATCCCCGGCATTTGGCGCTGACCGTCACGATGAGCGATGCCGACTTGCTCCAACTCCTGCAAACCCCGCCGGAAAACGAAGACGCCGTCTACGAATACGCCGCGGCTCTGGAAGTGCGGCAAGACTACGAACACACCCTGCGCACGCTCTCCGCCCAAGGCATCGGCCACCTTAACGTTCCGGCCGATAACCTCACGGCAGCCACCCTCCAGCGTTATCTGGAAATCAAACGCACCGCACGGCTGTAGACAGTCCGGACACTACTTCCCCGAGCGGAAGACGTACATCCAGTAGGCCGCCAGAAGAACTAAGCCGACGAGAATTTTCGCCCAGGCAGGCACCCCGGGTGCGGGAGAGATAAAGCTCTCCACAATCCCAACCGCCAAGAGAGGCGGTACACAGCCCAAGGCCATCGTCACCGCTTTCTTTCCTTGCACGCTTAAGGCATCCGAGCGCGATAGATTGCCGGGATTGAACAGCGCTTTGGCCAGCAACAGCCCTGCTGCTCCGGCGACGATAATGGAACTGATTTCCACCATCCCATGGCTGGCGATGAAAGCGAGGAGATCACCCAATAATCCATGCTCGGCACAGAGGGAAAAGACGATCCCGATCAAAAAGCCATTGAGCACAATGATGCTGAGCGTGACGAAGCCAAAGGTCATCCCCCCGACAAAGCACATGAAAGCCACGGAGATGTTATTGGTGAAAATGAGCGCCGAGCTAACCGAGGCCGGGACGACACTAAAAAGCCCATCCGTCCACATCTGGCCCGCGTAGATGCTCTCCAAAATCGGCTCCGGTACCACTAGCGTGGCGATCCGCGGGTCGGCCCGACCGGCCGCCACGCCTAAACTAAAAGCCAAGAGAAAGAGGACCAGCGACGCCGTCACGGCATCCAGGTTCCCGCGAATCGCCCGCGGCACATCGCGGCGGAAGAAGTTCCAAACTCCTAGGAGAGAAGCCGGCTCGGTCCGGTATATCTGGTGGTGCGCTCGCCCCACCAATTGATGGAGGAACTGGGGCAGCGTCGTCCCGGCAAAGTAAGTCTGCGCGTAAGCTAGATCACTTGTGCAGGAGCGGTACAGCCCGCTGAATTCTTGCAGACTGCGGCGGTCCAATTTTTGTAAATGGCTCCGCTCAATGCGGTTGAGCAGCTTTTCTAGGCGATCCCAGCGATTCTGCCGGTCGCGAACAAAGGCAGAAATCGTCATACCCGTTTCGCTGCCTCCTGGAGCCACGCCACGTCATCCTGCCTTGTTTGCTCTTCGTTTGAAGGTATTTTGGGCGCCAGCACACCACGCAGTTGGTGCGCGACTTTGGACCGCGCGGCGGGGTCCAGCGTGGCTTGTTCCTGTTGAAAGCGGTGGAGCAGTTCCCATTCTTCCGGACTCAAGCGAGTCGGCGCCGCGCCCTCCGCTTCGTGCTGGAGCAACTCCCAATCGATTGCCCGCTCACGCACCACCACGGTCTGGCCAACCATGTCGCCCGGCCGTTGGCGCAATGGATGGAAAAAGATGAAAGCGATCCCAACCAGGGCAAAGGGGCCGGAGGTATCAATCGGCCGCAGGAAGTTCCGCAAGACGACTTCCATCCAGGTTGGCGGCGTGCCATCGAGCTTGATCACCCGCAAGCCCAAGACTCGCTTGCCCGGGGTCTGCCCGTTCCAGGCCCACTCAAAAATCGTGAAGTAGAACCACTCGTTCACGAAAAAGAAGATGATGAACAAGAGCGCGTAGGTCTTTTCCGGCCAAGCAAGATCAATCCGAAAGCGGTCGAAGTCCGTTACCAGCTCAAAGATAAAGTAGAGCAAAAGGATAACCCCGTATCGGACCGCGAAATC
>CAWUJC010000502.1:0-2932 GCA_963922355.1 uncultured bacterium
GGTACTGCTCGCTGAACTGCGCATCGTAGGCCAGGTAGGCGCTCCACTGCTCGCCAATCAAGGCGTTCACCGTCAGACCAACAAGGCCGAATTCGCGATCCGGGTTCTGCGTATTGACGATGATGCTACCTGCCGCCGGATCAGAAAACGCGCCGTTCACGCCGGTGCTGTCGTCCAGGAACTCATGCAGCCACTGCGCGGTCAGGACCGGCTCCAAAGCGACGTTGCGGCTGACCTGCCAGCGGCCCTTCAGCTTCATACCCAAGGCACTACGCAAGCTATCAACTTCCTGCTCACCGACGTTCAGGTTCAAAGCACCCGCACCGGTTTCGGTGTAGCCGTCCATCTGTAAATGCGTGTACTGGAGGCCCCAAACCGGACCGAACTGCCACGTGCCCGTGCGGTTCAAGTTAAAGAGATAACCGGAGTTGGCCCCCGTGGTGATCTGGTAACCTTCCGGATCGGAGTCAGCCGTCCGGTTCACCGCCGCAAAAGCGATGCGACGGCTCTGGTTGTACTCGCTGGCCCCACCAATGACAAAGCCATTGGCGAACCAACCGCTATCCTGGCTCTGCCAGCCCGCGTAAAGGCCACCCGTATAGGTATTCACTTCCTGGCGCGAACCGTTGCCAGTAAGTGCGGCATCCGTGTTACCCCAGTTGAAGAGCACGCCAAGCACCACTTCGCGCGTGACCTTGTAGTCGACGCCAAAGGTGACCGAAGCCGTGTCGTAGTTGAAGTCCTGGACGTCGCCGTCGGCCTGATCAACGTCAGCCAAAATGCCCTGACCTGCCAGCCATAGACCGAAGCGGCGCGGATCTTCCAGCGGCGCTTCCATCATCTTCTTGCCGTCATACATGGCCTTGGGATCGTAATCCGTGCTGGCCAAGTCCAGACCACCGAAGGCGGCGCCCGGCACGTCGCTCATCACGCCCGAGGCCACCCCAAGGCTAGCCAAGCGGCGGTCCCAGTTCTGGAAATTGATGTTCTGTGTCGGATCAATCAGAACAAAGCTGCTGGTGTCGATGTGCATCGAATCCAGGCTCCCTGTCGACCACACGGAGGTGTTGCCGCTTTCGAAGCCATCGGAGAAGAGTGAATCCATGCGGCCATCGAGTTGACGGTTCAGGAAGGTCGCGTTGTTGATACCGGTCCGGCGGAAAGACTCAGAGAATGGCTGCGGGCTCAACTGGTTGGCGATTTCGCCGAAGTTGTTCAGCCCGGAGTTAAATATCTCCAAAAGTACGAATTGCAGGTCGGCACCGGGGCTCCCCTGGAAGGCTGGCCCAAGAGCGGCACCAATTGCCTGCTGATTCGGGGTCAGGCCCGGAAGATCCTGCAGCGCAACCGCCTTAACCGTGGCACTGCCGTTGAAGCTCGTCCAACGGTAGACCCGACCACCGAAGTCGAGCGTTCCCGTTTCAGAAAGCGAAACCGTACCGTCCGGATTGATCACGCCAGTGCCTTCGGTCAACGCGGCAATGACGTCATCAGCCGAAACGCCCCAGAGCTCCATGCAGAGATCATCCGCGCCTCCGCCACCGTCCAACGTCCCGTTGAGGTCGGCCCCAGCAAAAATGTTCAAGGTGTCGTTATCACCGCTCAAGCGGACTAAGTCATCCGTGATCGCACCACCGGTGCGGGTCACCGTTGACAACGTGAAGTTGACAGTATCCATCCCGCCACCCGTGCTGATGACTTCCGTACCGCCTCCGTTCCAAATGAGACCTTCGTTGTCGTTAATAATATCGTTGCCGTCACCAGTGGAAATCGCGATGGCCGAACCGGTCGCGAAAATCTGCCCCATGGTGTTATTGACCGTATCGTCGCCGCCGGAACCATTCAGGCGAATCGCACGGTTCGTGTTAGAGCTGATCACACCCATGATGTTGTTCACGGTCACGGCGCCGTCCCCGGTCTTATCAATGCCTCGCTGCTCGCCAGAGATGGTGCTGTTGGTGTTGTTGATCGTGCCACCCGCAAAGATGCGGACACCGCGACGACCGGTGATCATACCACCGTTCGTGTTGTTCACGTCCAGATTGGTCATCACGGATTCGATACCGCCTTCTTGAGCGGAGCTAATCATGCCGCCATTATTGTTGACCGTACCGCCCGACGTCAGAATACCCGCCGAGTTGTTACCGGTGGCGCCAATCGTGCCGCCGTTGTTGTTCACGATCAGGTCGTTAATCGCAAGAACAGCAGAAGAATTATTCCCGGTCGTGCTGATCGTGCCGTTGTTGTTCAGCGTCCCGCCGCTGCCCAGGAAATTGACGCCGACCGAAGTGTTATTCCCGGTGCTCGCCACGGTGCCGTTGTTCGTCACGGTGTTGTTATCGCCTTCGGCGAAGATACCACCGCTGTTGTTCTTCATGTTGTTGATGGTGCCGTTGTTGGTGGCAGACGAATCGTTGCCGCCCAAGATCACGCCCACGGCGTTGGTGGCATCAACATTGATGATACCATTGTTGGAGACCATCCCGTTAGAACCAACCGCCAGGCCGGCGCTAAGATCTGCCAAAATGCCGTTGCCGTTCACGTTGATCGTGCCAGAGCTGGTGTTGCTCACCATGCTGCCGTCGCCGGCATTCACACCGCGACCGCTGGCGCCGTTCACCGTAATGGTGCCGCTGTTTTCGGCCATGGAGTTTTCGCCCACGTTAATGCCGTAATTGGTTCCAGCGCCGACCTTGTCACTGTCGTTCGTGATCGTGCCGCTGTTCGAAGCCATCGAATTGTCACCCAGGCTGATCCCATTCAAGGAATCAGAGCCTTGGAGGTCGATCAACCCGGTATTCGTGCCGCTCGACATATCGCCGGAGAAAAGGCCAGAAGCAAAGGTTCCACCGACCGCGATCGTCCCATTATTAGTCAAGTTGACGTTCGGCTCGCCAGAAATGCCCTCGAAGCCGGCCATGCCGCTGCCAAA
>CAWUJC010000503.1:0-2932 GCA_963922355.1 uncultured bacterium
TCAACCCATAAAACCTCCTATGAAAAAACTCATCCTCTCTCTCGTCGCTTTGGGCAGCAGCTTCTCGCTCTCCCAAGCTATTCTCATCGACTTCGAAACCGGCTACTCAGCTGGTGATCTCAACGGCCAACCAAGCTCCGGCACCCAATGGTCTCGCACTCTTGGAGCTGTTAATGATGTCAACGTGGCAACCGGTATTGGTACTGGCGGATCAAATGGCATTACAGGCGAAGACAACGGCAGTGGTTCCAACTTCGTTTTCTACGGCTTTGCTCCGAGCGCGAGCGACCTGGAAGGCACTTTCGATTCTGCTAGCTCTATCGTCAGCTACAGCTTCGACTGGCGCGCAACGGAAACACTCGATGGTAGCACCTCCACTAACATTTTTGCTTTCATCGTGGGCAGCGATTCAACATCTGGTAGCAACCCAGCGCTGAATCTTAATATTCGGGGTCAAGGTCGACTCGTCGCCAATGATGGAGGCAGCAATCGTGCCGCCGATGGTCTCTTCACCGTCAACACGTACTCCACCATCAGTGGTGATATCGACTACGCGACCAAGACATTCACGGTCTTTGTCGATGGCACCCAGCAGTACACCAGCTTCAACGGCGGCAACCTTTCCTTTGCCAATGCCGCTTCGGACAATGCGGAAATCCGCCTGGGCAACCTCAGTGGCGGTAGTCTTTCCGCCAACTACCGCACTTGGAACGCAGACAATATTTCCATCGCCGTTCCGGAGCCGACCAGCGCCGCGATGCTCGTCGGTGCCCTGGGCCTGCTGGCTCTGCGCCGTCGGAAGTAACACCTTGAGGTTGAGTGTAGAATGATGGAGCGTACCTCCTCAGAGGTCGCCCTTGAGAAAAAGCCCCAGGCATCACGCTTGGGGCCTTTTCTTTGTCGCCATCAACCCGGCACGCCGCCCTTGTCAAAAGTAAGCGTCTGTGGGCAAGATAGTTGGAATTACCCCTGATGCACCACGTCACCAACCAGTCCGGCTCCGCCACGGGCGTCCCGCATGATTTCATCGCGCGGCACGTGGAGGTCATCCCACGCTCGGGCATCCGCGACTTCTTCGAGATCGTGCAGTCGATGAGCGACGTGATCAGCCTGGGGATCGGCGAGCCGGATTTCGTCACCCCCTGGACGATCCGCGAAGCCGCCATCTATTCGCTGGAACAGGGCCGCACGAGCTACACCAGCAACCTGGGCCTCCCCAAGCTGCGCAAAGCCATCGCCCAATACGTCGAAAAAAATTACGGCATTAGATACGACGGGCAGACCGAAGTCCTCGTCACCGTTGGCGTCTCGGAAGCGCTGGATACCGCCATCCGTGCCGTCACCGATCCCGGCGACGAAGTGCTCTACCACGAGCCTTGTTATGTTTCCTACGCCCCCAGCGTCTCCCTCGCCCACGGCGTCCCCGTGGCCGTCTCCACCAAGCTGGAAGACGAATTTACAATCCGCCCCGAAGCGCTGGAAGCCGCCATCACGCCCAAGAGCAAAGCCCTCTTGCTCAACTACCCAACCAACCCGACCGGCGGCGTGATGTCCCGCGAGGAGCTTGAGCCCATCGCCGAACTCTGCATCCGCCACAACTTGGTCGTGATCACGGATGAGATTTACTCCGAGCTGACCTACGGCGATCCCATCGGCACCGCCGGGCACTGCAGCATCGCGTCGCTCCCCGGCATGCGCGAGCGCACCATCTTCCTCCACGGCTTCAGCAAGGCCTTTGCCATGACAGGCTTCCGTATTGGCTACGCTGCCGCTCCCGCCGCACTGACGGAGGCGATGATGCGCATCCACCAATACTCGATGCTTTGCGCCTCCATCACTGGACAAGAAGCCGCGCTTGAAGCGCTGGAAAACGGCTACGAGCCGATGGCCGAAATGCGCGAGAAGTACCAGCAACGCCGCAACTTCATCGTCAGCAGCTTCAACGAAATGGGGCTGCCCTGCTTCGAGCCCCGCGGTGCGTTCTACGTCTTCCCGGACATTCGCCCGAGCGGACTCCACTCCCGCGAGTTTGCCGTGCGCCTGCTCGAAGAGGAGAAAGTGGCCGTCGTCCCGGGCAACGCCTTTGGCCCCAGCGGCGAAGGTTGTGTCCGTTGCAGCTACGCGACTTCCTATAACCAGCTACAGATTGCCATGGAACGGATCGCCGCGTTTCTGGAGCGTCTACGCCGGGGCTAGCGAGGGAGAAACGCTCACCCGCCCCGTGCTGGCTTGCCCTCGGCCTGAATTATGCTGTGATAAAGAGTCATCGATTATGACAGGGCTGGAATCAATCATCCGCAACGAATGCCTGCCCGAAGGCGATTGCATGCTCACGGTGATGGACGCCGCGGGGGAAGCCGGTTTCCTGTACTTCAAGGATGCCGAATTAATCGAAGCCAACTACGCCGCGCTCTGGGGGAAGGAAGCCGTCGGCGAATTGAAGAACTGGGAAATCTCTGAGCATACCGTTGCGCCGCTCCCCCTTGGCATCAAGCGCTCGCTCTGGGACAGCCTGGACATCCTGCTCGCCGGTGCCAACGTCGTCGCCGATTCCGTTTCTTCCGTCTCGCCGCGCTTTAATCTCGATAACCCCGAGGCCGACCAGGAGCCGTTCGAAGCCTTGGCCGGGCTGCCCGGCGTTCTTCAAATCATCAACTTCAAGGGCGGCGATTACGAAGTCGCCTACAACGCCGAGCCCGACAATATCGAGCGCACCGAGTGGACCAAAGAATTCCTCGTCCGCGCCAAGGGCGTGGGGGAAACCCTCGGCATGGGTCGGCTGCACACCTGGGTTGTCACCACCGAGCGTTACATCGTCGTCGGCCTCCTCCACCGCGGCAAACGCCTAGGCGTAGTGCGAACATTTGATCCCGAGGTCATGGACTTCGACACCCAGTGCCAAAACGCGCTGAACGAACTGTAGCCAAGACGA
>CAWUJC010000504.1:0-2913 GCA_963922355.1 uncultured bacterium
CAATATGTATTGGTGGTTTGATTACCTGATAGAGAACGGTTTTAACGAGTTAGCATACGATGATAACTGGTTCTGGTTCTCTCTCGAAGTGCTCGATCTTGCCGTCTGGGGGATTGTTCTGACCTGGTGGTGGAGGCGGAGGGTGATGTATCCCTTCTTTACCCGCTTCCAAGCATGATCGGTTCGTGCTTAGACTTTCCAAGCGTCGGGCGGGTGCCATGATGAAGCTGAGGTATGACCGAAGGCACCCATTTCATTCAAGACTTAGCGATCATCGCCATTGCGGCGGGCGTGGCGGGTTGGCTGTGCCGCCAGGTCGGACTGTCCGTCGTGGTCGGCTACTTGCTGGCGGGTATCCTCATTGGTCCAAGCACCGATCCGCTGAGCTTTGTCCGCGACGAAAACCGCATCCGCTTGTTGAGCGAGCTGGGGCTGGTCTTCCTCATGTTCACGATTGGCTTGGGGAGCGGCTTGCAGCGGATGCGCCAACTGGGCGTGCAAAGTATCCTGGCCACCGCCCTCGGCGCACTTTGCGTCCTGGGTTTAGCCCGACTCTTTGGGCTGGGCATCGGCGATCTCCTCTTTACGGAAGCGGGCATAACCGAGACTGGTGTTTCGGCGCTGTTCTTTGCCGCGATGTTTGTGGCTTCAAGCTCGGCGATTATCGGGAAAGTGTTGGGGGAAGTCGGCGCCTTGCACAAACCTTATGGCCAGCGTGCCATGGGCGTTACGGTCTTGGAAGACTTTGTGGCCGTGGTCATGTTGACCGTCCTCTCTTCCTACACCATCACAGGCGGAGCGACCCAATCACTTGATCAGAAGCTGCTGCTCTTCATTACCTTCGTGGTTTTTGTCGTGGTCTTGGGGATGTTGCTCGTTCCGCGATTGCTGCGTCAGCTCGACCGCTCGGCCGAGGGCGAAATTGGTACCCTCATGATTGTCGGCCTCGTCCTCATGCTCGCTCTCATGGCGGCGAAGGCCGGGTATTCCCTCGCGCTGGGAGCGTTCATCCTCGGGATGTTGATTGGTGACACGCCGCAGCGCGCGCAGGTGGATCGCATCTTCCTCGGCTTGCGTGATCTCTTTAGCGCGATCTTCTTCGTCGCGGTGGGCATGATGATCGACGTCCGCCTGATGGTTTCGGTTTGGCCGCTGATTCTGATTCTCACGGTCTTTACTTTGGTGGTGCGGACGCTGGCGACCACGCTGGCCCAGACCGCGGTGGGCCAGGACCCGCGCTCGGCGCTGCAGACCGGTCTTTGCGTCACGCCCATTGGTGAATTCACTTTCATCATTGTGGCCATGGGGGCGGAGAGTGGCGTTTTGCCCAAGACCTTCTTCCCCATCGCGGTGGGCATCTCCACGCTGACGGCTTTTGCCGCGCCCTTTCTCATCAAATACGCCGAGCCGATCAGCGACGCCGTCATCGGCCGGGTGCCGCATAAACTCCTCCACGCGGTGGGCTTCTACCACGAGATGTGCGAACGTATCGTTCTGCGCCACTCCGGCAGCGTGCTCTGGCGCTTGGTCAAAGGGCGCTTGATTCAGTTGGCGGTGATGGGCTTTGTGGTCACCGGTCTCTTCATTTTTAGCCAAGACATCTTTGATTACTTCCAGGAGAAATTTCACCTTACGGGGGTGGCGGATAGCCAAGTCACCATTCTGTTTTGGAGCGTGATGGGCTTGATTGCCGCCGGGCCGGTCATTGCCATTTGGCGCAACGTCAGCGCCTTGGCGCTCATCTTCGGCCAGTTCCTCGCCACCGGTTTCAAAGGCGAGCGGATTTTGGCCAAGGTGATCGAGCGCGTCTTTCAAGTTGTTGGCGGCGTGGTGCTCATGCTTTGGCTGTTCTTTATTTTGCCGCTGGAAGAGTTCTCGCCCGTGGTGCTCATCGCACTGTTTTTCCTCGTCACGGCATCGATTGCGGTGCTCTGGCGGCGCTTGATCAACATCCAAAGCCAAGTGGAATATTCCGTGCAAAGTCAGTTGGAGGAGGGCGAAGATGAATCCCTCGCCAGCGCTTTGAGTTGGACCGAGCACGAACGTTGGGACCTCGAGTTGTTCGACGTGGAGATCAGCGAAAGTTGTTTCGCGGCGGGAAAGAGCTTGATGGAACTGAACCTGCGTTCAGAGTGTGGCGCCTCCCTCGTCGGGATTGATCGAGGCGGTATCTACATTCCGGGGCCGTCGGCGCGGCGTCAGCTTTATCCGAACGACAAGGTGTTGCTCTGTGGCACCGAGCAGCAGATTCAGCAGGCCAAAGAAATCTTGCTCGCCCCCAAAGAAGCAGACACCGCTCATCGCGTGGAGAGCACGGAATTGGACCGCCTCCGGGTGCCCAAGCGGTGCCCCTACGTCTGGCAAACCCTGGCCGAGCTGGGCATCGGCGAACGCTTTGGCGTCATGGTCATTGGCATTAAGCGGGGGGAGAAGCGCATCCTCAATCCCGGGCCGAACGAGTCGATCCACCCCGGCGACGTTCTCTTGCTGGCTGGCACCGAGCTGCAGGTTGCCGAACTGGTCGAATGGCTCATCCCGTTAGAAGAAGCCGCCATCGGCGAGAGTAATGTCTGCCCGAACGAGGAATGATGACCATTGTCGTTTAGCGGCCGGGCTGCCATGCTCTCGCCATGCGCTTCCTTTCTTTTGCTTTCATCCTTGGTTTGGCCCTGTTGCCGGGCTGCAACCCCGCCGAATCAACAACCTCTGAGTCTGCTCCCTCGGGAGAGGAGATCTCGCAGCCTTCGCCGGCGCAGAAGATGGAGCAGCTCGTGGGCAAGTGGTTGCGTCCGGACGGCGGCTACATCCTCGACCTGGTCAAAGTCTCGAAGAGTGGCGTCGCTGAAGCCATGTACTTCAACCCGAATCCGATTCACGTGGAAAGCGCACGAGTGACGGATCAAGATAACGAAC
>CAWUJC010000505.1:0-2909 GCA_963922355.1 uncultured bacterium
GCGCACGCCAAGAACGGCGGCCTGGCCTGGGAGTGGAATGAGAACGGCTGGCGGCGCCTCCCCGACAAAGCCACCGAGGCTGAGTCGGACAGCGAGGAAGAAACCGTCGTCATCCCCGCGCCTGCGGCAGAAGTCGCAGGGCATCAAACCGAAGCGTCGGCTGCGGGCGAGGTGCTCGACCCGGCGGGCGAAGTCTGGGATGAGGTCCCGGCCGAGGCCGATGTTCTTCCGGCGACTGAATGGCTGAACGGCTGGCAGGCTGAACCCGGCGAACTCGTGGGCCGCCCGGATGAACCCGGTTGGTGGCTGATGATCGAAGGCAAAGAGCTGCCCCGCCTCGTCCAACATTGGCGTGAGCGTTCGCCCCTTTGGCAGTACTACGGTAACAAGCGCTTTCAGCAACTCTGGCAGCAGAAGAAACGTCGCGTGCCCAAACTCAAAATCCAATCCAGCGGTATGGACTGGTTCGCCATCCGGGCCGAGTGGGAGGAGGAGAGCGAACGCATCACGGCCGCTGACTGGCAGAAGCTGCAACGCAGCCAGGACCCTTACATTAAACTGCAGAGTGGCGACTGGGTGAGCCGCGAGGAAATGGAAGCGGCCGAAGAAACCCTGAGCGCTCTGGCCGAAGTCGGCCTTGATCCCAATTCGCCTGAACGACAGGTCTCCAAACTTGAGCTCGCCACCGGCCAGGAACAGGCTTGGGCCCGGCTTGCGGGGTTAGGCGACGACGACCTCGAAGCCACCATTGAGCGCCTTCGGCAGGAGCTGGCGGACTTCGACGGCATTCCGCCGGTTGAATTGCCGACCGGGCTCAAAGCCACCTTGCGTCCTTACCAGAAAGAAGGGCTCGATTTCCTCGCCTACACCAGTCGCCTGCGCATGGGAGCCATCTTGGCCGACGACATGGGCTTGGGTAAGACCGTGCAGGCGCTTGCCTGGCTCCTGCGGATGCGGCAGGACGACGGCCCGGCGCCGACCCTGGTTGTCTGCCCGGCTAGCGTGATGTTTAACTGGAAGCGCGAGGCCGAGCAATTCGCGCCTGAGCTCAAGGTGTTGAGCCTCGCCGCCGGCGAGCGCCGCCACGAGCTACGGGAGGAGATCCCCCGCCACGACCTCATCATCACCAACTATGCGCTGTTGCGCCGCGATCTGCCCTCGCTCAGCAAGTTCGACTTTCGTGCGGTGATTCTGGACGAAGCGCAGAACGTGAAGAACCCTGATTCCATGGTGGCCAAAGCCGCCCGGCAGCTTCCTTCTCAGCACCGTCTGGCTCTGACCGGTACGCCGCTGGAGAACCGCCTGCTCGATCTCTGGAGCATCGTCGAGTTTATCCACCCGGGCTACTTGCCGCCGCGTTCCGCCTTCCTGGATATGTACGACCGAGGCGCGCCGCCGCATCGCCGGGCTTTGCTCTCTTCTCGCTTGCGGCCGCTCGTGCTCCGTCGCCTGAAGAAAGATGTGGCGCGCGACCTGCCCGACCGGATCGAAGAGCGCATCGACTGCGAATTAACCCCGGCCCAGCGCAAACTCTACCTCGCCGAACTCCAGCGCAGCCGCCAAGCTCTCGACGGCATGGACCCCGCCTACGGGCCGGGCCGCATTCACGCCTTGGCGGCTCTGACACGCTTGCGGCAGATTTGTTGCCACCCGGGACTGGTGCAGGCCAAGAAGACGATCGGGTGCGGCAAGACCAACTCTTTCTTTGAGACGTTGGAAAACCTCCAAGCCGAGGGGCACAAGGTGCTCGTCTTCAGCCAGTTCGTCGAAATGCTCAAGATTCTGCGCGGGCAAATCGAGGAGCGTGGCTGGCCGCTCTACATGCTCACCGGCCAGACGACCAAGCGTGCCGAAGTGGTGGAGCAATTCCAGAACGATCCCCGCGCGGCCATCTTCCTGCTTTCGCTCAAGGCGGCGGGCACCGGCTTGAACCTCACCTCGGCTAGCTACGTCGTGCTCTACGATCCGTGGTGGAACCCGGCGGTCGAGGCCCAGGCAATTGACCGAACCCACCGCATTGGCCAGGACCGCACCGTCATTGCCTACCGCCTCGTCACCCGCGATACGGTGGAAGAAAAAATTTGGCAGCTCCAGCAGAAGAAGGCCCAGCTGGTGGCCGACATCTTCGGCGAGGGCGAGTTCTCCGGCTCGCTCAGCAAGGACGACCTCCATTACCTCCTCGCCGACGACCGGATGGACGAGGAGTAACTCAACTCTTCACTGTCTTCGAGCGGTCGAGTTCTTTTTGGAAGGTCTCGGGCATGAAGGCCAGAGTCAGGGTGGTGATGACCGCCATGACCATCACGTAATAGCCAGGGGTGAGGACGTCGCCGGTGTTGGCGATCAGCCAAGTGGCGACCATCGGCGCGGTGCCACCAAAGATGGCCAGCGTGACGTTGTAGGCGACCGAGATAACCGTGCAACGGTAAGGGGCTTTGGTGATTTCGACGAGGGTGGCGGCATTGGCCCCGCCGGAGAGGCCAATAATGACCGCGAAGCCGAGTTGGCCGAGGAAGATGAGTTTGGGGTCGTCGTGCCCAATGGCGAGTAGGAGGGGGATGGCCAGGACGAAGCAGCCGATCGAGGCCGTGAGCAGAATCGGCTTGCGGCCAATCCTGTCACTCAGCCAGCCACCGAGCGGGGTGAAGACGAGCAGGGCGGCCATAGCGGCGGTGTCGATTTCCAGGGCGGTGGCCATTGGAACGCCGAATTGCTCGCTGAGGTAGGTGGTGACGTAGACGAACATCATGTAGAAGCCAACGCTGGCCATCATCACGATGCCAGCGATCCGCAGCATGGTGCGCCACTCGGTTTGGAAAGCTTTCTTGAGTGGGAGATCCGGCTCCCCGTGGTCGATCGCTTCTTCCAAACCACTGCGGAAGAAGAAAGCGAGCCCGGCGATACCGATG
>CAWUJC010000506.1:0-2883 GCA_963922355.1 uncultured bacterium
CGGATCGAAGGCCAGAAGACGGCCGCTTTTGAAATTTGCGATGCCCTGGGCAAGGCGCCGGACTTTCATTTTCTCCCCGTTGGCAACGCCGGGAACATCACCGCCTATTGGCGGGGCTTCCAGGAATATCAGGCCGACGGCACGGTGGCGACCACGCCGCGCATCTTTGGCTTCCAGGCCAAGGGCGCCGCGCCGATCGTGGACGGCCATGTTTTTGATCACCCGGAGACGGTGGCGACGGCCATCCGCATTGGCAACCCAGCTAGTTGGAAGGGGGCGGAAAACGCGGCGGCTCAGTCCAATGGGTATATCGGGAAGGTCAGTGACGAGGCGATCATCGAAGCCTACAAGCTGATCGCGGCCAAAGAAGGTATCTTCGTCGAGCCAGCCTGCGCCGCGCCGATTGCCGGGCTGAAGCAGGTCCTAGCTGAACGGCCGGAGGAAATCCCGGCTGGTAGCGTGATCACCGCGACGATGACCGGCCACGGTTTGAAAGACCCGGCGACGGCCATTGATTCGAACGATGCCGGGCTTTCCGCCGTCCCCGCCACGACCGACGCCGTGCGCAAGGCGCTCGGGGCCTAGAAGTTGCCGCTGGGTAGATTCCTCGGTTGCGGGGAGGAGAATCCCTCCCTAGGGTAGGCACATGAAGATTCACCTGCCCGTTTTGCTTTTCGCCGTTTTGAGCCTTTTTCTCGCGGGTTGCGGGAACACGCAGATCAAGCTGCAAGACACCAAGGCCGAGAAACCTTCGACGATTAAGGTGCAGGGCATCGGTGAGGTTACGGCGGTGCCGGATCAGGCCAAGTTGACGGTGACCTTGCTCGCCCAAGCGGAGACGTCGGAAGCAGCCAGCGGCGAAGTGAACGCCAATGCCGCCGCCATGATTGAGGCGCTGAAAGCCGCCGGGGTGGAGAAGAAGCATATCCAGACCGGCTATGTGAGTGTGCAGCCGGAGTACGAGCAGCGCCAAGCGGTGGTGGTCCATTCTTTGGCCGATAAACCAAAGCCCCGTGCCATCGTGGCCTACAACGCCCGCTACAACCTGGGAGTCACCATCAGCCCGCTCGACAAAGTGGGCGACATTTCCGAAGCCATCCGGAAGCAGAAGGGCTTTAGCTCGCTTGCCGGGCCTAACCTGAGCATCTCCAACCCCGGGCAATACCAGCTTGAAGCCATCGAAAAGGCCTACGCCAATGCGTTGGAACAAGCCGAGCGTTTGGCGGAGAAAGCAGGCTTGGAAATCAAGGTCGCGAAGTCGATCAACGTCAACAGTGGTGGGTTTAGCCCCCGACCGATGATGCGTACGGTAAACATGGCGGCGAAAGCTGAGGCGGCTCCCATGCCTTTAGAAGCGGGTGAGCAGAAGCTATCCGCTTCGCTGCAGGTGGTCTTTGAGTGCCGCCCGGCCAAGAAGAAGTAGTGTTCCCCACGGGCGGCGTTTGCAGTCCTCACCCGCCTCCAGTATGATGGAGCTATGCGGAGGTGGTTCGTTTGGATGGCGGAGTTTGTCATTGGCGCGGTGCTGATGGCGGCCAGCTTTCAGTGGTTTCCTTTTCCCTTCAATGTCATCATGACGTTGGGGATTAGCGTCATCACGAGCCTCTTTCTCGCTCCGCATTTAGCCGCCCGGATGGCGGATTTCTTGATCGATTTTATCTATTCCGCCAACGGCGCTTCGTTGGGAGATGACTATGACTTTAAACGGGTGGACGCTGAATATCAGCGCATCTGGGGGATCATCAAGACTGTCTGGTACTTGGTACTGTACGCCGGAATCATTGGGCTAGCCTGGGCAGCGAACGGGTTGATGACCTATCCCCAGGATGAGGTTTGGACCTCCATTCAATATTGGCAACTGGCGGTGCTTATTCTCGGCGGGATGTTGTGGAGCCATTTTATCTTCTTCCATTTCTTGGCTCAACTGGAAGAGAGCCATAACAAGTGGCTCTTACGCCTAGAGGACGAAGCGCAAGAGAAACGGCAATCTCTCCGTGATCTCCGAGAGGAAACGGCGGAGAAGCTGCCGCCTCGGGCACCCCGGCGCGATCCATTCTTTAAAAGCGAGACGGCCGACGAGAGTTAGAGATTTAAGGCTAATCCTTTTCCGGCTCTTGCTTTTCGATTTCGCCCCACCATCCGTCGTGAGGATGGAAGTCGACCGGGTCGGTCAATTCGGAGAGCGGACCGTTCCAGGATTCGTTTTCGCTCAGGCAAGTCATGGCATCGGGCTGGAAGGCGGCGAGCGGGAACTTTCGGTTCGCGAAGGCGTTGTGCAGGAGGCGGATTTTGTGCCAGTCAAAACCCATTAGGGTGGCGGCGGTGCAGTCCACCGCCAGGGGGTGCGTCCCCGCGATTAAGAGCCCGGTGGGTTTGGGGTCGGGCAGGAGAGGGCCGTTGCCTTCACCGGCGATCACGGCATCCACCAGGTGCAGGGTCCGCAGCGGTTTGGCCCGGTGGTGGCTTTGTTCGTTGAAGTAGTAGAGGGCGGTGTTGACGTCCAGGACCAGCCGCCAGAAGAGGTCGTTGCCGTGCCAGCTTTCGTGCTTTTCCGGCGGTTCGTCGTTTTCGTTAAAGGCTTGGCGACTGCGCAGGAGGAAGCGGAGGAACATCCGGCTGTGCTTAAATTTGCGGCGCAGCCAAGAGAAGAGGCGATCGTCGAGATCCTCTTCTTCTTCCTCGTCGTCTTCGTCCGCCGCCAGGGGATTCATCGGCAGTGGGGCGCGGTCATCGAGCAACGTGATGATGTTATTGAGTGCCCCGGCCAACCCTGTCTTATTGTGCGTTTTCAGCTTCGGTAAGTTGATTAGCACGTCGGCCTCGAGCGCGGTGCGACTGAGTTGATAGGCCGCCCCGGCATCGGCAAAGGCCTTAGGGAGGCGA
>CAWUJC010000507.1:0-2873 GCA_963922355.1 uncultured bacterium
AACTGAAGGCTGTAGGCTAAGAAATTGACCTCTAATCGTCGAGAGGATTAACGGAGGGTGAGCCACCAGTTGACGACAGTGAGCATGAAACCGATCACGACAAAAGGCGCTACTTGGAGTGCCAGCCAGGCGCGGCGAAAGCCGGAGCGGATCTTGGTTCTCCGCAACTCGGAGGCAATCTCGTAGAAGTGGACCATGGCGGCACACAGCATGATCAAGAGTCCTAGTTGCGTCATTAACATGTAGCTGGGGGCGAAGGCGTGCTCGCTGGAATGGCGGACACTGGTAATGAGGACCGAAAGCCCCACGCCGAAGGCCACGCCAAAGCAGATCGCCGTGTAGAAAATCTTCCGTCGCGTAACCCGATGGATCAACTCCCACTCGAGTTGGCTCATCTGTTGGCGCAGGGCGTAATTGAGGAGCAAAATGGCCGCGAGGCTGCTGATGGTAAACCCAAAGGTGACGGCCAGCAGGAAGTTCATGCGCAATTCAACCTGGCATAGATGAGGGCGGAAATCGAGCCGGATAGCCACCGCCGCGGTTGACACGGCCTGGGCGAATACGAGAAGGTGAGCGCTTCATGCCTGAAGCATCGCCCGCCCATTTTCTTCCCACCAAGTGGGCTCCGTGCCCATTCCTGCCGCTCCCGGTGGAGCCGATGACGCACGAGACGATTCTGGCCTTGGGCAAAGACCGAGGGCCGACCTTTTACGAGGTGGCGTTGCGTCGGGCCAACTGGCTCTGGATGGACGAGCAACCGGCCAAGGCAATTTTGCTTATCAACCGGGCCTTTGCTTCCAGCCATGTGCCGCCCGGGACGGAAGATACTCCTGCAACGGTTGATTGGGCTTTGGAGAAAAGTATCACCGGCTTGGACGAGCTGCCATATCGTTCTCTGGCGTGGATGCTGCGGCGTGCGCTCCCGGAGAAGCTTCCCGGGAGCTGCCGCGTGCATTACCAACATCTGGCAACGCGTATGAGTGGTCCGCGTCCGGAGCTGCGCACCTGGCGGGCCTGGGCGGCGTGGTGTTATACCCGTCGGATTTGGCCAGAGCTTCCCGCCGACGAGAAGCAAGAGGGTGTGGTGGAGCCGACCGAGGCGGAGGTTGAGGCTGGTTTGCAAGAATGGGGGTCCTCCGGCGAGGCTCAGCTCTGGAAGGCGATCTTGTTGAGTAATCTGTGCCTTCCGGCTCGGCCCTGATTTTCTTTGCCAGGCTTGGGCGAGCGGTGGTACGTTCCCGGATGCTCGGGAGGATGTCCACTACCTCCCGCCGGGTAGGTGGCCTTCCGATCGGAGGGCAGTCGGGTCAGCAGTTCCATTCTATGAAAGACTATTTTCTTCCCCTTTGTCTTCTGGCCCTCCTCTGGCCAGGAACCCTCATCGCTCAACAAGAGAACGCACCGGCCACTTCGCAGCCCGATCCCTTCGCCACGCCAACTGTGCGCGAAATCCAGCAGCGCCTGAACAAGGGCGTAGACGGCGATGCCCAGGCGGTAAAGGATCTCGTCGTCTACCTGAAGAAGTTGATCAAGGAAGATCCGAAGAACCAACTCTACGTCGCTTACCTGGGCAGTGCGTACAGTTTGCGCAGCCGTGACGCCTGGATCACCAAGAAGATGGAGTATCTCAAAGCGGCAGAAGCCACCATGAACAAAGCGGTGGCGGCGGACCCGAAAAACGCGGCGGTGCGTTTCGTCCGGGCGATTAATCTGTATCATTTGCCTTCGATCTTTGGTTTGCGTGATGAGGCGCGAGCCGACTTCGAAAAGCTGCTTGGCCAGCTCGAAGGTCCTAACCCACCGAACTTCAACACCAAGACGCGTCAGGCGATCTATTTCTACGCCGGGCAGAGCTTCTACCAGACCGATCGGCCCAAAGAGGCTCGCCAGGCTTGGCAGAAGGGTGCCCAGCTGGACCCCTCCACCAAGTTGGGCGCTCAGATGAAGAAGAAGCTGAAGAGTGTGGGCGGTTAAGCGATGCTGGTACCGGATCGCACGCTTCTCACCTCGGCACAAATCCAAGCCCGGGTGGCCGAACTCGCCGGAGAAATCCGGGCGCATTACGGAGACGAGCCCCCCGTGCTGCTCGGCCTGATGAACGGGGCGCTTTTCTTTTTAAGCGACCTGATGCGTGATCTACCACCCGAAGCTGAATTCCAATGCTCGGTCATCAGTAGCTACGAAGGCACGCAGTCCAGCGGTCGTTTGCAGGGGCTGGAGACGATCCGTGACAACCTGCGCGGGCGGAAAATCCTGGTGATCGACGACATCCTCGATACAGGCCTGACCCTGTCGAAAGTGAACAAGCGCCTCCTGGAGTTAGAGGTGCGAGAAGTGAAAATCTGTGTGTTGCTCAGCAAACAGGTGCCGCGCGTCGTCGAGGTCGACGTCCACTGGGTCGGCTTCGAGATCGAAAACGAATTTGTGGTCGGCTATGGGCTCGACTACGACGGCAAGTACCGCAGTTTCGATGACATCCGAATCATGCGGGACGTGCCGGAGGTTTAGCGACTAGAGGCTCTCCGGAGCTTTGGGCAGGATTTTGTAAACCGCTTGGGCTTCTTCATCCTTGGCCAGGATCATTTCGTTGCCCTCAAATTCCACTTCGCCGGCAAATTGCTCTTCCTGAAAAGCCAGGAAGTTGATCTCGGAATCCGGGATCGGGACGAAAATGCTGTAGCCGTAGAGGTCGCCAGAATCGCCATGGCCTAAGTACTCAAGGTGCACTGTGTAGATGTAGTCGCCCGACCCGTATTGTGCAGTTTGGGCGGGTTCGCCCAAGAGTTGGGTGGTGCCTTTGATGTGCGGGGCCTCGACATAGACCACGGCGTTGGGGAATTTTACGGGTGGAAGTGCGGGCTGGTCTGGTGTTT
>CAWUJC010000508.1:0-2869 GCA_963922355.1 uncultured bacterium
CTCCAGCCGTGTGCGGAGCGCGGCTGGGGGTTAGCGCTAATTAGCGATGAATTGACGGTAGACGTAAAAAAGAAGTGCCGAAATTGTCACAATGCGGGCCTTCCCCCTGGTTAATACTTAGGGGAGTACCCCTTGGAACGCGCCCTATTTTGCTCTTAAGGCAAAATGACGGAGAAAGATAGCAATCCCCGGTGCGACAAGAGGCGCTCTTTTTCTTCAGGATGCGGACATGTCAGAAACCGATCATCCCCATGAAATGGAGCCGCAGGCGGCTTCGGGGCAGAACCCGGAGTTCCTTGCGCTGAGTTTGGAACAGACCACGGGGCTGACACCTCATCCACATGAGGAGGGGAGTTGTTATCTGCGTCTAGATTTGCCGTGGGATGAGTTCTTTTATTGGATGGCTGAAATGGGCGAAGTGCTGACCTTTGCCACCAACGGCTGGGGCTTCACCAGCCGGAAGCGCGCCTTTGACGGCTGGCACCGCGTGCCGGGCGATACGGTGTGGATCGAGTCCAGCACCGGCAGCCAATTGGACACCGCCATGATGGCCGGAGTTATTGCCGTCGAGCAGAACCACGGCGATAGCTTTTCTCTCAGCCTCCACGTGATCCATCGCAATGGACAGGGGCATTTCAAGCTGCATCTTTCCCATCGCTCTGAACTCAGCATCTTTTACGATTTGCTCAAGCGAACGGCCATTGAAGACCCCATGCCGGAACCGGAGCCGATGAGCCCCGCCATGATGAGCGAGGTGGATATTCCGCCGGTCGAGGAACTTCGCGCCAACTGGTGTGGCTCAACCCGCTTGATGCCGACGGAAGTTTATGCCGGCGGGGATCAATTGGCTCGCTGGGTGGCGCTTTCTCAGCTTGGTGAGGAGTACGCCGAGCCCATGGCCCTGGGCTGCTTGAACCATTTCTTTGAGCGTTTGATGACCTACCAAGTGCCCATCCACCTGGATCTCTACCATCCTGACCACATCACCAGCCAGCCGCTCAAACTGGAACGTTACCGTGGCTGCAATTGCTGGTGGCATCTCTTTGGCGAGAAGGATCAGCTGCACCTGCGCAAGGTGAACGGCCTGCGCGTGTGGCGCGCTAACGCCAAACCCGGGACCGGAGCCGCGGATTGGTTGGAGATTTATCACCGTCCGACACGTCGGCTATTGGCTTGGATGCGGCCCGTTGATCGCGCCGAGCATCTGGCCAGTTGGCATGCCGCTCTTTCCGGTCTTCCCCGCTAACCCACCACCCCCTACGAACATGAACGACAACATCACCATTCTGTTTGCCACCCAAACCGGCACGGCGGAAGAAATCGCCGATCGCGCCGTCGAGGATCTTACCGAAGCGGGCTTTACCGCTCGTAGCTTTAACGTCTGCGATTACCAAGTGGATCAGCTCAAAGAAGAGAGCCGGGTTCTCGTCGTTGCCAGTACCTGGGGTGAAGGCGAACCGCCGGACGATTGCGAGGACTTCCACGAAGCCTTCGTGAAGGGCGACGAGATGGACCTCAGCAACCTCCGTTACGCCGTCTTTGCTCTGGGCGATACCGCCTACGATGATTTTTGCCAATTTGGCAAAGACTTGGATGAAGCCTTCGAGCGCCATGGTGCCAGCCGCCTCCGGGCTCGCCAAGATTGCGACCTGGACCAAGACGAACGCTATCCCGACTGGATTGCGGAAGTGAAAGGCCTCCTGGCCGATCAACCCGCGACCGCCTAACCCGATCTCTACAATAAACCCAAAACCAAAAACGAGATGAAACGAGACCTAACGAACAAAATTAAAACCGTCGCCTTTGCGGCTGCTTTGTCTTTCGTGACGAGCAACGCCATGGCTTTGATTACTGCCGAACTCGGTGGTAGTACTGAAACTGCCGGCTGGGATGAACTGAACGGCACTCGCCTGCCGGCTTATAACGCTACCTCCCTCGGTGGCTTCCCGGGCTTTGGTGCCTGGCCTGGCCCGCTGACTCCGAATGTGGCCGGTTCCAGCTTCAATGCTATCTACAACAAGCTGGGCGGCACAGGCTACGCTGGTGCCGAAGCTATCTACACCTTCCCGAGCGACTTCGGTACGGGCCCAGGCGGCACCTTCTTGCTGTCCAGCACGTCGGTCATCGCTGACCTGGAGACGCTGATCTTCCAGATCGACATGGGCGAAGGTGTTGACTTCCTCGTGAGTGCCCCGACGCTAAGTTACAACAGCGGTAGCGGTGTGTTGGCTGCCAAGCACACGCAGGTGGCCGCTGGTGCTTACGACTTCGTCAACCCGTCTGACCCTGGTGCTCCAGAGACCACGACCGTCTTTGCTTACCAGTGGGACTTCAGCGAAGTTGGCCCTATCACGGATTACAGCATCGTCTGGACCACTGCTGGTCACTCCACCACCTATGAGCTGTCTGTCTTGACCGGCGACACCTACAGCAAGGCGATTCCGGAGCCCGCCTCCGGTGCGCTGCTGATCGGTGCCGCCAGCCTCTTGCTGCTGCGCCGCCGTCGCGCCTAAGCTAGCTGCCTAGACCTTACTAAATCCGGGGAGTCCAGGAATGGGCTTCCCGGTTTTTTTTGTCTCACCTTTGGCTGGAGGCTTTAGGTCTTGGGCCGTTCAGAAGGCGCCGCAAAATTCTGTTTGGAGGTATCTTGCTGAACGCGTTTCTGCTCCTGGTGATGGTTCCAGACTTGCCGGAGATATGTGTTGGCCGGACGGGAAACCCACTTGGTTACGGCGGCGGCGAGAAGTAGAACCAGCACGACCGCAAGGGCGACCGAGAACATTGTGGGGTAGCCGTTGAGAATGAGCGTCCCGGCCACGGCTTGAGCAATGGTATGGTGCACGAGGTAGAGGCTGTAAGAAATTCCTCC
>CAWUJC010000509.1:0-2865 GCA_963922355.1 uncultured bacterium
CACGTTAACACTGGGACGGTGGAAGAATAGTAGTCCACGTCGAGGGCGCAACAGCCGAGCGCGGCCGTTTGGCCTTGGGGGTTCGTCAATTCCGGGAAGGGATACTGCGGAAGGGTTTCCGCAATATCTCCGATCACGAGCTTGCCGCCGCGTTCTTGCGCTTCTCGATCCAACTCATGGTAGGCTTCGCCCATCTCAAATTGGTTCTCGGACCAGATCTCCGGGTGGTCGCGATAATCCTGCGGTGCCGGTAAGCCAGCGCGATTGTCAAAGCCCAGGACCTCGACCTGGAGGTCAAAATGCTGGCGGATCAAGTCGGCCAAATTTAAGAGAACGCGGAAATGCCTGCCGGTCGCGACGCCGAACTCCATCAAATAGAGTTTATCTAAACCGAGGCTCTTGGCTTGGAGGGCGCCAATCACACTACCCACCGCGTGCCGCTTGTTGGTGAGCTGAAGTTGAGCCGCTTCGTATAAAAACGTCGCACCGGTTTTGTGATGAGGTCCAAAGAGGGGGTGGACGTCAGGGAGTCGATCGATCCGCTCCTTGGTGTTTTGCTGGCGTCTTTCTCGTGGGGTGGGCATCGCGCTCAAGCCGGAGGGCTGGGGAAGTAGTCCTTAGCGCGCTTTCACCGTCACGATAACGGACTTTGAGGTGGGCGTTTCGCTCAGGTGCGCTTTGGAACGAATCGGGACCAGGACGTTGGCCTCCGGATAATAGGCGGCGGCGCAGCCGCGCGGGGTATCATACGGAATCGCGAGAAAGAGCTCGGCGGTGCGGGTTTCGCCCTCGAAGTGGCTGGTGATGTCAACCGGTTGCTCGGGCTTGAGGCCACGTTCTTTCATGTCTTCAGGATTCAGGAAGATAACGCGGCGCTCGTTCTTGATGCCCCGGTAGCGGTCGTTCAGGCCGTAGACCGTCGTGTTGAACTGATCGTGGCTGCGGAAGGTTTGGAGGAGGAGCTGGCCGGGTTCGAGCTTTAGTGGCTCGAGCGGATTGACGGTGATTTCGGCCTTGCCGCTCTTGGTGTTGAACTTCCGTTCCTTGACGCCGTTGGGGAGATAGAAGCCCCCGGGCTTCCGCACCCGCTGATTGTAGTCATCAAAGCCGGGGATGACGCGTTCGATCCGCTCGCGGATTAGGTCGTAGTCTTGCTCAAAGTCAGCCCAAGGCGTGTGGTACTTGCCGTTGAGCGTCGCTTGCGCCAGCCGGCAAACGATGGCGACTTCGCTGAGGAGGTCAGCCGAGGGAGGCGAGAGGCGGCCACGAGACTGATGGACGATGCCCATCGAGTTTTCCACTGTGACGAACTGTTCCCCGCTGCTCTGGTGGTCGGCGTCGCTCCGGCCCAAACAGGGGAGAATGAGGGCGGTCTCGCCGGTGACGAGGTGGCCGCGATTCAGCTTGGTGGAGACGTGGGCCGTGAGCCCGCACCGGCGCATGGCTTCGGCGGTGTAGTGCGTGTCCGGCGCGGCGGAAAGGAAGTTGCCGCCCATCCCGAGGAAGAAGGCGCACTTGCCCTCGTGCATCGCTTCGATGGCCGAAATGGTGTGGTACCCGTGTTCGCGCGGCGAAGTGAAGCCGAATTCTTCATCCAGCTTTTGGTGGAAGGCTTCGGGCATCATTTCCCAGATGCCCATGGTGCGGTCGCCCTGCACGTTACTGTGGCCACGGACCGGGCAGAGGCCGCTCTTGGGCCGGCCCACCTTACCGGTGATAAGGTGGAGGTTGATCACCTCTTGGATGGTGTGGACGGCGTTGTGGTGTTGCGTCAGCCCCATCGCCCAGCAGGTGATGGCATCAGGCGCGTTAAGGAAGACTTCGGCGGCTTCACGGATCTGCTCCTCACTCAAGCCGGAGCCGGAAGTGATCTCATCCCAGGTGATCCGCTCGAGCGCAGCTTTGAACTCTTCGTAACCGTGGGCGTAGGTTTTGATGAAGTCGTGATCAACGGCAGAACCGGGCTGCTTGGCTTCGGCTTCGAGCACGCACTTCAGCATGCCTTTGAGGAAGGCGAGATCGCCGTTGATTTTGACCGGCACGTGGAGAGAGGCCAGCAGCGTGGCTTGACCTAAGACGCCGGTCACCGTCTGCGGATGGGCAAAGGCGCGGAGGCCGGTCTCGCGCAGGGGGTTGACCGACATGATCGTCCCGCCGTTCTTCACGGTTTTTTCCAGCGAGGTCAGCATGCGGGGGTGGTTGGTGCCCGGATTCTGTCCGATGACCAACACGCAGTCCGTGTTCTCGATGTCGTGCAGCGTGACGGTGCCTTTGCCGATGCCAATGGTCCGATTGAGTGCGGCGCCACTGGACTCATGGCACATGTTGGAGCAGTCCGGCAGGTTATTGGTCCCGTATTGGCGGATAAAGAGTTGGTAGAGGAAGGCGGCTTCGTTGCTTGTGCGGCCAGAGGTGTAAAAGATCGCCTCGTTGGGATCAGCAGCGGCATTGAGCTTGTCCGCCATCAGGGCAAAGGCGTTCTCCCAAGAGATGGGGCGGTAGTGGGTGTCGCCCGGCGCGAGCACCATCGGGTGGGTGAGGCGCCCGGCATCGTTCAGCCAGAAGTCGCTTTTTTCTGCCAACTCGGCCACGGAGTACTGAGCAAAAAAATCGGGGCCGACTTTCTTTTTGGTCGCTTCCGTGGCGACGGCTTTGGCCCCGTTCTCGCAGAACTCAAAGCTGGAGCGCTCGTCATCCGGGTCGGGCCAGGCGCAACTTGGGCAGTCGAAGCCGCCCTTTTGGTTGAGCTTAAGTAGGGCCTGCATCCCGCGGACCGGACCGGCCTGGTGGTTGGCGTGTTGGAGGGAGGAGACGACGGCAGGCAAGCCGACGGCTTTGTCCTTGGGTTCGCCACGCTCGAGGTGC
>CAWUJC010000510.1:0-2864 GCA_963922355.1 uncultured bacterium
TCGTCCCACTCAAGCGGACGGATGTGCTGATCCATTCCTGGATAAGGTAGGCGAACCAGGCGGTACCTTCGAACTTATCCCCGAGGCTGTAGCCATTCTCGTTCTTCCCGCCGCGGATCGTGCCCATCACCTGCGCCCCCCAAGAGAAGTGGTCGCTCTGGCCGAGGTAGGTCAGGCTGGGGAGAAAGTCCCACGTGCCGGAGCCCAGCTGCATCGGGTACGGCAGTTGAGACTCGAACAGATTCCTGGAACCGGGGCGCGGCGTGCCGTCGGTTTCGTCAATCGAGCCGGTCGGCGCGCTACCAAACAGGCCAAGGTGCAACCGCTGGCGGTGGGCATCGAAGAATTTGTACATGGCACCAAATTTGGTATCGCCCACCCCTTCGCTCTTGGTGGTGAAGGTGAAGCCGTCGCGGCGGAGGTGGTCCATCTCCTTGACGATGTACGGCACCATGGCCATCAAGGTGATCTCGTTGGTCGGCGCGTACATCAGGCCCCCCATGAACATCTCCGTCGTCATGCTGGTCGGCGTAACGAGAAAGCCCTCTCCGCCCATGGCCGTTGGCGTAATGACTTGGCGGTCGCTGATCTCCGAATCGCCCATGTAGTTCTGATTCATTTCCATCCGCATGTAACGGAAAGAGACCATCCATTCGCCAGCGTTGTGGGTGTGCTCGGCCATCACACCAATCGGGGCGTGGCCGTCGGCGCGGGCGCCGTCCCAGAGCAAGTCCCAGTTGCTCTCGTGCTGGGGTTTCAACATCTGCTTACCGTCATAATGGGTAACTTGTTTATCGTTGGAAGCGTCGAGGACCTTGGGGTCGGATTCAGCGGTGAGGCCAGCCCAAGTGTGGCTGGCAAGGACGCCCGTTAAGGCGAGCGTGGTCAAAATAGTCTGATAAGTGGTTTTCATTCGTTAGGTTTATTTGGTGCAGGTTGTTCCGTGGCCTCCTCGCCACGAAATCAGTCCTGTTTAGGGAAAAAGTAGATGCCGGGGTACAGAACACCGGCACAAGGGAAACAGCCTCCGCTCAAATAAGAGGGAGGGAAAAAAGCGCCTTAGGCTCGAGGCGGCGGTGAACTCACCGGCAGAGACAAAGAAAGCGGCGCCGGGCTGGGTGCCACTAAAAGGATGCCGTCGGGACGACTGATGACGATTGGACGGGCATCACCCAAAGCCAGCGGCATGCGCAACTGATCACGCTCCGCGTCCTCCGGCTCGGTTTGCTCCGAGGCCAACTCTTTGACCTCTTCACACATGTTACAAGGGTGCTGACCATCAAAGGTCTTGCTGATCGCCTCGGTCACCGATCCCGTGGACTGGGTGTAGCCCACCAACATGGCCGACCACGCCGTCACCTGCAAAGCCCCCAGGCCAAGCTGGCCCACGCCCAGCAACATCGCGCCCAGCAGCAAAATAGCCACGAGGCGGACACGCGAACGCATGAAGGTAAGGGGAGACGGCATTACCCTTAATAAAACGATATTCCGGGCCCTCGAGGCAAGACAAACCGTTCGCCCCGACAACGTTGCTCTCTCCGCGTTATACTCCTGGCGGGCGCTCCACTGGCTCTTGGTCGCTCGAAATCCTGTCGCGTAATTTATCAGATTTCTTTCGCAACACATCGATTGGGGCGTCCAGATCATCAATCAAGACGTCTGGAAAATCCGAGCAAAAGTAGCTGTAGACGAAGAACTCCAAGACCTTGCCATCTTCGATGCGAGGCGGATAGCCGTGCTCTTTGATCCACTGCTTGGCGATGTCGAGATAACCCTGTGGCAGATCCAGTTCAACCTTGTCCTTGAGATGAACCTTAGGCTCGGTAATTCCACTCACCTCAAATTGGGTCAGCTCCCCCTTCTGGTTGACCTTCAAGCCGAACACCACCACGAATAATCGTGATTGTGGATGCTTCTCCCACCAATCTCGAAAGCTCTCTGCTGCATTCAGCGAAAGAGGTAGGAACAGGGCGAGGAAGCAGACGACCAAACGACTCATCTTCCCGGTATGGACGCAAATACAGTCGAGAAAAGCTCAAATCCCCCCCGGCACCTCAACAGGCTTGCGATCTGGGCTCACCAGACTTGGGATTTGGGGCATGTGTGGCACCGGCTGGAAGTCTTCGGCTGGCTGCTCGGTTACCTTGGCCATGGACTGCGATAATTTGGCAATCACCGCTTCGGGATATGCCGGAAGGTAGTAGACGTAGGTAAAGAACTCGACCGGCAGCCCATGGTCGATACTCGGTTTGAAAGGCCCCTCCTCAATGTAGGTACGACATTTCATCAGGAAAGACGGCGGGATCTCGACGTCGAGGGATTGGGTGTTCTTGCTGCGTGGGTTCGTCACCCGGCTCACCCGCAGATGGAGCAGGTCGCGATTACGGTTCATCGTCGCGCCCAGGACCACGGCGTAGACCTTCTCCCCCGGATGGGCTTCCAGCCATTGCTTAACCGTTTCGCTCGGCTTCTCCGCGTTCTCCGCGTTCTCCGCTTTCTTGGCGGGCTCAGCGGGCTCTGTTGGCTCGGCCGGTTCCTGAGCCCGCGGTTCTGGTGCCGCGGTATCCACGACCACGGGCGATTCCTCAGCTCCCTGTAAACTCATCCCGCCGAACACCACCAGGAGGCTGAAGCATACCGCCAGAAAGCGCGCCCCCGTGGCAAGCGGCTGGTTCATGAACTGACCGGCTCCATAGAATTGCGGATATCTGGACACAGAGCTTGACGAAAGAAGAGGAGTTTCTAGGTTGCAATCAGACCGTGCCGCCGCCTGAAGGGGGACGCACCGGCCCGGTCGGCTGGTTCTGCCGCGGCAGAGCCATCATAGACACCCGCTCGTCCCCTAACCAGACAGAAGAAAGACC
>CAWUJC010000511.1:0-2863 GCA_963922355.1 uncultured bacterium
GCCCTGAAGGCATCACCTCGTTGAAACGCGGCCAAGAAAAGGTGGACGCCACCTTTCCGCAAAGTTGCCTGGTTCGCGTGACGGATGCCAACACCAAGCGCTTTATTCGAAGGGGCCTCAACCAAAACAGCGGCAGCCCCCAAACCGACGTGTTCGTCGTTGACGAAAACGGCCACGTAGATCCTCAAGCACCCATCATTTGGGACTTTGAAAACATCACCAAAATCGAAGCCTACCCGATCGACAACGAGACGTTAACGATTACAGGAGGGCGCTTTACAACGATCGCCAATCAGGGAGAGTCCAAATACCACTACCACCGCCGCGGCCTGGAAGTTAATCGTTCCAATGTCATGGTTAAAGACCTGGAACACCGCGTCACGGGCGAAGGTGAGCATGGGGCACCTTATTACGGATTCATCTACATCAAAGACAGCGCCCATGTTGTCCTTCGCGATAGCACCTTGAGTGGGCGTAAGGCTTACAAAACCATTGGTAGTGCGGGCAAACCCGTCACCATGGGAAGCTATGATCTGGCAATCATCGGATCGATCAATGTTTCCGTCATCAACGTCGATCAGTTCAATGACATCAACGACCGAACGTACTGGGGAATCATGACCTCAAACGGCAGCAAGAATCTGACCTACGACGGATGTAAGCTGTCAAGATTCGACGCCCATGCTGGCGTGGCCAACGTCACGATTCGCAATTCCTCTCTCGGCTATATGGGTATCAAAATTATTGGCAACGGAACTTTGCTGGTCGAAGACACGACCGTTTACGACACCCGGTTTATTGAACTGCGAAGAGACTACGGCAGCACCTGGCAAGGGGACTTCGTCATCCGTAATTGCACCTTTAAGCCTGGAGCTGGTCGCCCCGTCCAGCCGGTCATCATCAGCGCCTGGAATGACGGACAGCATGATTTTGGCTACACCTGCTACATGCCGGAACGAATCACCATCGACGGACTCATGATTGACGATGCCAAGCACCCGGAGAACTATGACGGACCGCTCCTGTTTTCGAACTACAACTCGAACTTCACGAGTGATGACTACGAGGAAAAATCGCCTTACCTCCCAACTCAGGAAGTTGTTCTAGACCGGGTCCAAACAGCAAGCGGCCTCCCCTTGCAGATTTGCAACAACCCACACCTTTTTCGAAATCTTCAAGTCATCCGCGAGAAATCCGAGACCAAATAAAATTGGTCTACTTTCATGCTCTTCCTACAGGAAAAAGTGAACCATAAGCTTATCCCGAAGACTTTTGCTTTCGTGATCTCACGCTTTAACGTCAATTGTATCAGATCAATATAGGCAGGTGATACTTCCTATTCCCGCTCCTAAATGCAAATACGCATGCTAGCTTTGCCAAGCAACAAACGTAGAATAACTCATGAGATAAGCTCAAGTCGTATTGCTAGCCCCAGCTCTACTCCTCTACTTATCTCGTGATCAGCTTCAACCTGATAGCATTCCATTAAATATAGACGGTTACCTGACCTCGTTGCTTCCTTCAAATCAACAATCGATAGTGCAGCTAGATTGCTTGAAAATGCTCGCAAAGCCATGATTTCATGAACTGAAGGATCGACTTCAAACTCTATGTAAAGCTTCACTCTAGACTCGTTTCGATTGGCATCGCACTCACCTGCTGGAGTCCCAAGCTCGCTAAATTCTTCTCCTGTGACTCTATTACGAAAAAAATGTAAATGACCAACACGTTTGATCAGCTCAACATCCGTGTAATCTCGATCGTCGCTCATGTAGTAATCCAGGGCTAAGTTCTATTTTAGCTTGAATTAAGATGCAAATAGCCGCGGATTAACGCACTTTGGAGTTGGCAACTAATTTGGGCAAATTTTCGAATTCAAGGGAATGGAATGAACCGCGATATGAATCTTGATTCATTTTTTTAGGGCAACCAGTTCTTTCCGTACAGCATTATACTCCACTATCTCTAGAGACGACGTAGCACGGCTACGCCTTCGTCCTCCTCCCCGCAAGGTAAAGGAGAGCGGAGACAA
Source organism: uncultured bacterium (assembly GCA_963922355.1). Lineage (GTDB taxonomy): Bacteria > Verrucomicrobiota > Verrucomicrobiia > Methylacidiphilales > UBA1321 > CAWUJC01. Next base: position 2,033 of record CAWUJC010000511.1, read on the forward strand.
TCAAGACCACGCCCCCCGAAGCGAAGAAAGGCAGCGTCGAGGACCAATCCTCCGCCACCACGGCAAAGGCAGTTACCCCACAGCCGTAGACCAAACCAAGCTTGCCGATCAGGATCGCTTGCTGCCCAACCGTGTCTCCCGCGATTTCGTTCGACTGGATGGGAGCTCTCATCCGTTGAAAGAAGTCAGCTCGCTCCGCCGGCTCCTCCTTGGGATCAAAGCGGCAAGACAGCAGAAAAAAGAGGACGGAAGCGGCTGTCGCCACCATGAGGGTTACGGCAAAACGCACATCACCCAGTTCTTGGGCCGTGAGCCCGGGCTCAACGCCGAACTGGCCTTGCAGCCAAGTAAGGGAAAGGCCAAACCAACAGAGAGAAGAGACTGTCGTCCCGAACAGAACCGTGCCCCACCCGGACCAATCGGGGCTTTGTCGGATAAACAGTCCGAGCAAAAGCGGCACTGTCATCGGCATGCCCAAGAGCCCCGCCAAGGCCAGAGTCAGTTCAAACAAAGGCAGGTCTTTTAAGCTCTGAAAGCCCAGGCCAATTGCCATCATCACGACTCCTAGGATGACAGTGCTAAGCCGCCCGACCCAGAGCAACTCCTCCTCCGTAGCCTGCGGGCGCCATAGGACGAAATAGACGTTGCGCGTTAACACCGAAGCCTTGACCGAAAGAGCCGAATTGAGAGAGGTCAAGGTGGCAGCGAAAATTGCGCAAACCAACATCCCGGTCATCCCAGGTGGTAAGACCATTAAGGCCGCAGCGATGTAGGAGGCCTCGCTCGGGTTGTTCAAATAAGGGTAGAGCGCGGCCATATCAGGCACCAGGA
>CAWUJC010000512.1:0-2858 GCA_963922355.1 uncultured bacterium
CATCACCGGCGGCGGCATTCTGATAGAGGTCGGCGGAGATAGCCTGGAGCTTCTCGTTCAGCGCATCAGAGGCGGCTTTCATCGCGTCGGTGTCTTCGCCCTTGAGGGTTTCTCGCACCTTTTCGATTTCGCTTTCGAGGTCCTTCTTCTTGTCCTCATCGAGTTTCTCGCCCAGGTCCTTGATCAGCTTTTCCGCGGCGTAGGCGGAGCTGTCGGTCTGGTTGCGGATTTCGATCTTTTCGGCCGCCTTCTTATCTTCGTCGGCGTGCTGTTCGGCTTCCTTCACCTTGGCTTCGATTTCGTCCTTGGAGAGACCGCTCGAACCGGTGATGGAGATTTTCTGTTCCTTGCCGGTGCCGAGGTCCTTGGCGTGGACGTTGAGGATGCCGTTGGCGTCAATGTCGAAGGTCACTTCGATCTGCGGGACACCGCGCGGGGCGGGCGGAATGCCGTCGAGGCGGAAGGTGCCGAGCTGCTTGTTGTCCTTGGACATCGGGCGTTCGCCCTGCAGGACGACGATTTCCACGCCCGGTTGGTTATCCGAATAGGTGGAGAAGACTTGGCTCTTCTTGGTCGGGATCGTGGTGTTGCGCGGGATCATCGGCGTGGCCACGTTGCCGGCGGTTTCGATCGCCAGGGTAAGCGGCGTCACGTCGAGGAGGAGGACGCCTTCCACGTCGCCCTGGAGCACGCCGCCCTGGATGGCCGCACCGATGGCGACCACTTCGTCCGGATTCACCCCTTTGTGCGGATCCTTGCCGACGAGTTCCTTGGCGGTGTCGATCACCTTGGGCATGCGGGTCATGCCGCCGACGAGCACAAGTTCGTCGATTTCCGAAGCGCTGAGTTTGGCGTCGCCCAAGCAAGCCTTCACCGGCTTGATGGTACGCTCGAAGAGATCGTCGGTCAGCTGTTCCAACTTGGCCCGGCTGAGCTTGAGCTGGATGTGCTTCGGCCCGGTCTGGTCCGCCGTGATGAACGGCAGGTTGAGTTCGTATTCCTGGGAGGAGCTCAAGGCCACCTTGGCTTTTTCAGCTTCTTCCTTCAGGCGCTGCATCGCGTCGGCCTGGCCGCGCAGATCAATCCCGGAGTCGGACTTAAACTCGTCCAAAATCCAATCGATGATCTTGTCGTCCCAGTCGTCACCGCCGAGGTGGGTGTCACCGTTGGTGGCCGCGACTTCGAAGACGCCGTCGCCGATGTCGAGAACGGAGATGTCGAAAGTGCCGCCGCCCAAGTCGTAGACCGCGATCTTTTCGTCCGATTTCTTGTCCAGACCGTAGGCCAGGGAGGCGGCGGTCGGCTCGTTGATGATGCGCAGCACTTCGAGGCCGGCGATCTTACCGGCGTCCTTGGTCGCCTGGCGCTGGCTGTCATTGAAGTAAGCCGGGACGGTGATCACGGCCTGGGAGATGGTTTCGCCCAGCTTACTTTCGGCGTCGGACTTCAGCTTCGCCAGAATAAAGGAGGAGATTTCCTCCGGGCTGTAGACTTTGGTTTCGCCGCCGAGTTCAACTTGGATGTGGGCGTCGCCGTTTTTGGCTTCCACAATCTTGTAAGGGAAACGGTCGGTTTCATTCTTCACCTCGCTGAATTTGCGTCCAATGAAGCGTTTGACTGAGAAAACGGTATTCTGAGGGTTGGTAATGGCCTGGCGTTTAGCCGCCTGGCCCACGAGGCGCTCGCCGCTCTTGGTAAAGGCGACCACCGAGGGGGTGGTGCGGGCGCCCTCGCTGTTTTCGAGAACGGAAGGTTCGCTACCTTCCATTACTGCCATGCACGAATTTGTCGTGCCTAAATCAATTCCTAAAACTTTTGCCATGGCACCTTTACGCGCAATCCTCATACCTCTTGGTGGATTTGGGGTGCAACTTGTTGACTATGAGTGTGATGAAATTATTTTCGAGAGTGAAGAGGGGAGAGGGAATCTCCTCAAATGGGCCTTTTTGGCGCGGTTAGTGAGTCAAGTTGGCGCAATAACGCGGTCGTGTTGTACTTGCTTGGCTAGGATAATTCGGAGGGAAGAATTGTGACAGCTTCTTGACTTTTCTGCGCTTCATCCCTTTAAAGGAATTACTGGGAGCCTCTATTTTTCCTGTTGTTTGAAAGATAGAGAGCAACGAATTTATTCGTTTTGCCTCGTTAGGAGCGGGGTAAGACAACTAGGAGAGAAAAATAATGCAGAAGAGCTATTTAGCCCTGGTGGGCTTATTGGGGTTGGCCGTCTCGGCGCAGGCGGCTGATATCGTCATTAATAATAACGTTGGGACGCAGCAGAACTTGGCGGTGAATGAATGCATCATCGTCACGCCGACGGGTGATCTGACCGTGGCTAGCCTGGGTGGTTCTCCCGCCATTGTCGGTGCCGGGAACAATGAGGCTGACATCCAAGCGGGTGGTAATGTTTCCGCCAATTCGTTGGGCGGGTCTCCGGCCATCCAGTTTAACGGTGGCGGAACGGTGAATGTATCCGGTACGGTTTCCACGAACAGCTTTGGCGGTTCGGCCGGTATTTTCTTTAATAATAGCGTCGCTGGTGTGGTGAACATCTTTGAAAACGGGCAAATTTCGACCAATGCTATTGGTGCTTCGCCGGGTATCTTTAGCGATGGCCAGGTGACCGTGGTGGTTGATGGGAGCATTGTTACCAATTCTGCCGTCGCTTCCGCCGCGGTCTCCGCGGGTGATAATTCCCAGGTCACGGTGGGGCAAAATGGTGTTATTCAAACGGTCGGTGCGATCTCCCCTGGCATCAGTTTGGGCGACAACGCCATGGTCGAGGTCAATGGAGCTTTGTTCACCAATGGAACGTCGGTTACGGTCGGCGAAAATTCCAATGTGATGATCGGAAGTACGGG
>CAWUJC010000513.1:0-2858 GCA_963922355.1 uncultured bacterium
TAGAGATCGTTGTGCTTGTGATCATGGTACCAATGGAAGCCGGTGAAGTTGTACTTCAGATTCTCGGCGCCAAAGGTTTCGCATAGCTCCAGCGCTTCGTCCTGTCGGGCGAAGGTGAAGCCGAAGTGCGGATAAATCTCGAGCTTGAGTCCCGCTTTTTGTGTTTCGGGCAGGAGCTTCTCGAGTAAGCGCTTGGCCTCCTCGCGATCGCGGGCGTTCTCTTCGTCGGACATGCCGAACTGATTCGTAAACGCCAACTCGATGCGCGTCCCAGCTGGCGTGTGCTCCAGGATGTGCGGCCAGAGTTCTTCGCTCTGAGCGCGGTTGGCTTCGCTGAGCTGGTAGACGTGGTAGAGCCCAGCGGGCTTGAGGCCGCGTTCTTCGGCGACTTTGCCGAAGCGCTTAAACTCGGCGAGGGAGTCTTCTTCCAGAGTGGGCGAGATGTAGACACCGGTGTAGCCGAGTTCGGCGAGCATGTCATACTGCACCTCGATTGGATAGGCGCGCATGGCCTCATCCTTCGGGTAATGCTCGAAGTAGTTATGCAGGGGATAGAGAAGATTCTTCATCAGGTTATTTTTGGGAAGAGTTAGGGAAGGGGGTAGATGTCGCTGAGTTTCAGGGTGACGGTCTGGCCGGTTTCGGCGGCTTCGTAGAAGCTCGGAATCGTCAGGTAGCTGAAGACGGCTTGCTCGTCGACGAGAGCCATGGGGGCTTCCTCGCCGCGCACGAGCTTGAGGAATTGATCGAGCGGGCGTTGATGGATCGGGCCCCAGTCCTGCTTGATACGCCAGAGATCTTCGTGGACAAGCTTGCCGTCCTCATCCTTGCCCATCACGAGGGAGACGGTGCCGTCGCCGGAGTGGCCGTACCAGTCCAAGGTCAGCGCGCCCTTGGAGCCTTCGATCTCAAAGCGAGTCCCGGGGGAGCCGTGGGTGCAGCTGGCGCGCTCGTAATCGACGGGGATGACTTGGCCATCTGCGCGGTGATAGTTGATGCGGGCCTTGCCGTGGCTTTCCACGTCGAGGATCTTTGCCTTATGCTCCGGTAGAGCGGTTTCGACTTGGATGGCGACGGCGTTTTCAATCGTGATCGTTTCGGCCTGGAACATCCCCTGGAGGAGGGTGAAGTCGTAGGTGCCCCAGTCGGAGACGTTGCCGCCACCGTTCTTGTCTTTTTGGATGAAGAAGTCGGTTTGCGGCTGGTACTCAATCCCGCTGCGGCCACGGTTACTGCGGTTGAACCAGGCGACGGAATAGACGTCCCCCAGCTTCTTGTTGTCGAGTAAGTCACGCACGGTGTTGACCAGTTCCGGGAAGAGGAAACGGGCGGAGCAGCAACCGAGGTGAAGGTTCTTCTCGCGTGCTAAGGCGAGCATCTCTTTGGCGTCGGTGCCTTTGATGCCGAGGGGCTTTTCACACAGGGTGTGGCGGCCGGAGTTGAGTGCGAGTTTGACCAGTGGCTCGTGCAGGAACGGCGGCGTCGCGACGAGGACGACATCAGTTGGCTGGGCCGCTTGGGCGAGCATCTCTTTGCTGTCGGCGTAGGTGATGCAGCCAGGATAATCATCGGCGAATTTCTTCAGCGCTTCCGGATTTGGATCTGCCGCGTGGAGTTCAAATTCGGAGCCGAGTTTGTCTTTGACGTAGTTGGCGTGAGCACCGGCGATGACACCAGTACCGACGACATAGATGCGTTGGGGGGTAGCACTCATAATATTGTGGATTTCGTAGCGGGAACTTTAACGTAACTTGTCGCTTGGCACCATGTGCCGGGTGCTCATAGACTTGTCAAATATGCTCACGCCTGAATTTCGCCTGTACGGAGGGAGTACGGTGCCGCGCTGCGAGGTGCATGTTGATAAGCGCTTCCCCGATTACATTGCCATTCAGTTTTGTGCCTTGGGGCAAATGAATTTTGTGCGTGGGCGGGCCGCGCAGGTGACCTTCGAACAACCGACGTTTTTTTGGACCGACTTGCGTCACCGCTATCGTTATTGGCCGGGCCCGGCGGGTTTTTGGCATCATCACTGGGTGGCGTTTCAAGGGAAGTGCATGCGGGCCTATTATCTGCCGTTGTTGAACCGCTTGGCGCCGAAGGGGTATTTGGAATTGGCCAAAAGTGAAGCGATGCAGGAGGCCTTCGAGGCGGCGATCGAGATGGTGACGGAGCGCCCTGATTTTCCGAAAGCGGAACGCTTGGCGATAGATCACATCTTGTACGTGGCTTGGCGCGACCGTCGGCAGTTGAAGAAGTCGCGCTCAGATAGACTGGAGCGTTTACGCCAAGAGATGATGGCGCATCCGGAAACGCGTTATGAATGGAAAGAGACGGCGGCTCGTCTGGGTTTTTCCACCAGCCACTTTCGCCGTTTGTTTTCGGAACGCTATGGGCATCCGCCTCAGGAATACATGTTGCAATGCCGGATGCAGAAGGCCGCGCGGTTGTTACGGGAAGGGGAGCTAAGTGTGCAGGAGATTTCCTACGCCTTGGGGTATGAAGATCCCGCGCAATTCTCGCACGTCTTTAAGAAAAAGTATGGCTTATCCCCGCGAAATTATCGCGCGGCGATGCCTTTATAGAGCAGTTGTGACGAGGGAAAAGACGGTCCTTACCTGGGGCGGAAAACTTTTTTTAAAATTCCTCTTGCAAGACCCCACCCGTTTATCGTTTTATACCCGTCCGCTTCCTCCGGGAGGCGGGACGAGCCGACAACTTGCGGCTTCGTCAACCAGCTCCGGTTCTTACTGGGGCAGGAAAAAAGAATTAAAAAAATTCAATTTTCCGGTTGACGAAAAAGTTCGTTGTTATATGCTCGTTCTCACCCCCAAAAACGGGGGCTGATCCGCGAGACTTCA
>CAWUJC010000514.1:0-2848 GCA_963922355.1 uncultured bacterium
GTAGCGGAGGTATTCCTCGACCCGCATCTCGTTGTAGAGCGGCATGTTCTCCGGCATGTAGCCGATCCGGCGGCGGACCTCCAGTGAGTCATTGATCACGTCAAAGCCCGCGACGCGAACGCGTCCGTCCGTCGGTGGGAGGTAGCCGGCCAGAATCCGCATGGTGGTAGATTTACCGGCGCCGTTGGGACCAAGGAACCCCACGATTTCGCCCGGCTCGACGCGAAAGGAGATATCGCGAACGGCTTGGAAGCCTGAGTAACTCTTGCTGAGGTTTTCGACGTCGATCATGCGTAGCTTCTAAAAACGGAAAAAACGGATAGGCGATGAAAAATCATTTTGCGCTAAAGTCAAGATGATCGCATGCTTTGCCCCTTGCTTGGAGGCCGGTAAGGGCCCCCTACCTTCATGAAAATTCTCGCCGTAGCCAATCAAAAAGGAGGCGTGGGTAAAACCACCACCGCCGTCAACCTCGCCGCCGCCCTGGCCGAGTTGGACATCAAAACCCTCCTGCTCGACCTCGACCCCCAGGCCAACGCCACCAGTTCCCTCGGCTTGGAGCCCACCCAAGGCAGCCTCTACTCCGTCCTCACAGGCGAAACCACCCTCTACGACCAGATTCGCGAAACCACCTTCGGCCCCCTCTGGGTCGTCCCGGCCGAGCTCGACTTGGCTGGCTGCGAGATCGAGATCGCCCGCGACGAGCAACCGCTCGAGCGCTTGGCCAACGCCATCACCACCCTGCCCGGCCAGCTCGAGCCCGACTACGTCATCTTCGACTGCCCGCCCTCCCTCGGCGTCTTGATGACCAACGCCCTTGCCGCCGCCGACGCCGTGCTCGTCCCCCTGCAGTGCGAATACTTTGCCCTGGAGGGCCTCTCCAAAATCGCTCACGTCATCCAACACGTCGGGGCCAGCCGCCAAAAGGGTCCGTTGGAGCTGGAAGGCATCCTCCTCACCATGTACGACGTCCGCACGAATCTGAGCCAGCAGGTGGTCAGCGACGTGCGCGAGCACTTCGGCGAGAAAGTCTTCGACACCATCATCCCCCGCAGCGTCCGCATCAGCGAGGCCCCCAGCTTCGGCATGCCCGTGCTCAACCATGACCCTGAAGGCGTGGGGGCGGCCAGCTACCGCGCCTTTACCCGCGAGCTCCTCGCCCGCCACGGTCGCCCCGTTCCGGCTTAAAGCATGCTAATTAAATTCTTTTCCCTACCTGTTGTTAGCAACGAAGGAGGGTAGGGCGGGCTGTCCCTAGCCCGCCGTACAATATGATTTGGTTTAGACTACAACTTCAAGTCCCGTCGTTGAGGACAACGACGGCTACCACAAACACGACGTTCTTGTACTGTCTCAACCTAACGAGCCAGGTGTAACACATACTACCGCGCTTTTTTCCTTCATTTTGCGGGCAATCTCATGGCAGGATAGCCAACTTATGATGCGTAAGTTTCTTTTTCTACTGAGTCTAACTGCCACCCTGGCCTTCATCGGCTGCTCCAGCGACGATGGCGGCCTGCCCGAAGCGGAAACCGGCGATAGCTTCAACACCGTCGACACCAGCAACCCGAGCGACATGCCGACCGAAGCCAATGTCGACACCTCGGTGAGCTCTTACAACGAAACGCCGAGTGCCCCGGGCGGCCCGACAACCACCTACACGGTCAAGCCGGGCGACTCCCTCTGGAAAATCGCCAAGGAGAACAACACCTCCGCTGGCATCATCAAGGCGCTCAACAATCTGACCACCAACACCATCCAGGTGGGCCAGACCCTCAAGCTCCCTGCCCAGTAAGGCCCACGCTCCCCGGCCGCACGTCCACCTGCCATGACGGCCGTCCGCCTCCCTCCGCTCCAAGACACCGGTTGGTTACCCTCCGGTGTCCACGAAGCCGGTTGGGATGATGTCGGCGAGCTATTTGGCCACACGCCACGGCGTCGCAAAATGCTGACCGGCCTGCTGGATTTTCTCCACTGGGCCAACCGCGAAGAACACTTTCAGCACGCCTACTTGGGTGGCGGGTTCATTTCGCACAAACCCGCACCGGGCGACATCGACCTCGTACTGGAAACCCGCGCGCCCTATGGCCCGGACTCGCTCAACGCGATGGCCCCGCTGATGCGGCACGGCTTTGACCGCATCTTCGACCAATACGGCGTGCACCTGCATTTTTGGGCGGAAGGTTTTCCGGCCGGCATCCATGATTTCCGCCGCTTTTTCCAGTATGTTTCTCCCCGGGAGGCTGGTGCCGACTACGACCTGCGCGGCGCAGTCAAAGGCATCGTTAAAGTCCCCCTGCTGCAACCCCTACCCGAACTCGCCGTCCTCGCCACCCCATGAGCACCCCTCCTCCAGATTGGCACAGCGTCACCTCCCGCCGGGCGGAGCTTATCCACCAGCAGCTCGGCGCGCTGCAGCAGCTCGTGGCCAGCAACGGTGGCGACGAAGCGCTGCTCCAAGCCGCCTGTGCCCCCTACTACCAGATGCTGGAGGAGCTGTATCTGGAGGAAATGCCGCTGGCCAAGGCGTTGGATGAATCCGACCTCCTCCTCCACCTGGAGGGCGACGCGGTGGAAGCGGCCCGCCCACGGCTCTCGCTCGTCACCGGGCTCTTTGGCGATCTACGTAAACAAGTCGGCGGGCTGATCAAACTCCTGGCCGGGGCGCTGCACGACGACCTGACCTTGCCGAAGGAAATCGACCTCGGCCTCAGCTCCTTCGCGCGGGGCAGCATCTACCTGGGCTTTTGCCTGCCCGAGCCAGGACCAGGCGAAACCTTCCTGCCCGGCGACCCGTTCCTCAGTGCCGCGGAGGAATCGCTCCGCACCCTCGGCCAAGCCGCCGGTT
>CAWUJC010000515.1:0-2846 GCA_963922355.1 uncultured bacterium
CGCTCCGCGAGCAGCAGATCGAGAACGTCCGGCAGATGATTTGCGCGGTGGGCGAAGCTGGCATCCCGGTTATTGGCTACAACTTTAGTTTGGCCGGTGTTTCGGGTCGCGTGGAAGGCCCCTATGCCCGAGGCGGAGCTATCTCGGTCGGCATGGAAGGGCGCCTTGACTCCCAACCGATGGCCGACGGCATCGTCTGGAACATGCGCCTCGACGACGCGGTGGCCGCCGGTACCCAGGCGCGTTCGCAGATCACCGCCGACGAACTCTGGGAGCGCTATGCCTATTTTCTCCAAGCCGTCCTCCCCGTGGCGGAAGAAGCCGGCGTCCGCTTGGCGCTGCACCCGGATGACCCGCCGGTTGAACGACTGCGCGATACGCCGCGTCTGGTCAATCGCCCCGAGCTTTACCAACGTGCGCTCGATCTCGCTCCGAGCCCAGCCAACGCGCTTGAGTTCTGCCTTGGCACCATCGCAGAGATGCCGACGGGAGATGTCCATGCCGCCACCGATACCTACTCCCAGCAACAGAAGATCGCCTACGTCCATTTTCGCAACGTGGTCGGAAACGTGCCTCACTACAAAGAAGTCTTCGTAGATGAAGGCGAGATCGACATGCGGCGAATTTTGCGGACACTTCAAGCACACCAGTTTGACGGCGTGCTCATCCCCGATCACACGCCGCAGATGTCCTGCGACGCTCCCTGGCACGCGGGCATGGCTTACGCCATGGGCTACATGAAAGCACTGCTCGCTGAACTCGACTCATGACTTATCTCTTCGACATGGTTCACCACAACCCCGGTGAATCACCTTTTGACACCAACTTCACCGACCCCACGTATCTGGCGCACTACGGCTTCAACGGCCAGGTCTTTAAGCACGTCCATTGCCTCGCCACTTTGGAGGCCGTTGCCCCTGGCATCTTTCCGACCACGCCGGAGGAGATCGCGTGGTTGGAGGCGAAAACGGCCGAGCTGCAGGGCCAAATGAGAGCCGCAAAAGAAGCCGGACTGGCGGTTTACTCACACGTCGATCTCTTCGTCCTACCCCAGGCGATCGTTGAACATTTTAAGGACGACATCTGCGACGCGCAAACTGGCCGCATCCTGCTGGACTGCCCCAAGACGAAGGAGCTCCATCAGGCTCTCATCGCCGAACTCTTTGCCCGCTTTCCGGAACTCGACGGCTTGATCATCCGCGTGGGCGAAACCTACCTGCACGATACGCCGCACCACGCTGGTAACGGCGCTGTCTCCTATGCCAGCGATGACTATGCCGCGCAACAGCAGCAGTTCGTTGAGCTGATTCGCTTCCTCCGGACGGAAATTTGCGAACGCCACGACAAGCTCTGTCTCTTCCGCACCTGGGACACTTACCCTGACCGTTTCCACGCCAGCAAGCCTTTCTACCTAGCGATCACCGAAGCCGTCGAACCGCACGAGAAGCTCATCTTTCTGATCAAGCACACCGTGGTGGATTTCCACCGCTGGGTGGCCCCCAACCCGTGTCTGCTCACCGGCAAACATTCACAGATTATCGAAGTGCAATGCCAACGTGAATACGAGGGCAAAGGGGCCTACCCGAATTACTCCACTCACGGCGTGATCAATGGCTTTAGCGAGCCGAGACAACGTCACGGCCTGCGTGACCTCTTGCCCAACCCGGCGATCAAAGGTCTCTTCACCTGGACGCGCGGCGGCGGGTGGTACGGCCCTTACATCGACAAGAGCAACGAACTGTGGTCCGACTTGAACGCCTACGTCCTGGCGCAATACGCCCTCGATCCGACACAGAGCGAGGAACAGATTTTTTCCCGCTACGCAAGCGAGATTCTACATCTCAACGAAGCCGACCAAACGCTGTTTCGGAAGATTGCCCTTCTCTCGCTCGATGGCGTCTTGAAAGGCAAATGCTGCGCCGGATGGGACAGCCGGGACGACATCCCGGACTACCATTATCCAACCAATCAGTGGATGCGCGACGACGTCCTGCACGGCTACGACTTGCTCGAGCCCGTCTTTGCCTACTTGATCGAGAACCACCTGGTGGAAGCTGCGATCCAAGAAAAGCAGGAAGCCGTAGCGGTCTGGCAAGAGATGGCCGAACTGGCCGAGCGCTTGGCCTGTGATCCCAAGTTGAAAGCCGTCATCGTTGCCTCCTGCCAGTACGGCCTACGCCTCTTTTCCTTCATTGCCGCCGCGTGGGAGCTTCTGCTCACGGCGCAACACCAGCAAACCAAGGACGGTGAATTGGAAGCCCCCAGACTCGGCCCCTTACTCGAAGCCGCTGATCAAGCCTGGGCACAGTATCAACAACTGCCTGAGCAACATCCCGCTGCCTCCACCCTCTACCGTCTGCATGGTTGGTCCTGGCCGGGCAAACCTCCCGTCGAGGGACTGGGCGCTTCCATCGAGCAGATTCGCGACACGATCGCCTGATTACGTCACGGCCCTAACCCGTCCTTTGCTTCAGAGGAAAAGTTTTGCTTGGCCCGAAACCAGAGCCTATGTAAAATCGTTTTTGCATGACTCGGTTCTTTCGCTTCTTCTCGCTCCTCGTCCTCGCGGTCTGTGGCGTGGAGCGGGGGCATGCCCATCCCGGCCCAGAAGCGCACGCCACGCCCACAGACTCCGCCCCGGGCCAAGCCAAAGCCGCTCCCCCCGTTTCTGCCACGGCCGATCAGGAAAAACGCCTTTCGCAACTGTGGGGAAAAGAAGGTGAACGCTGGCAACCTGGCAGCCGTCTGCCAGATTTCTCCGGGGCGGGCTATCGGCGTGGATTAGCTCCGATTCCTGACGTCCCCGTCGTGACCAACGCTAAAGACTTCGGCGCGACCGGCGACGG
>CAWUJC010000516.1:0-2842 GCA_963922355.1 uncultured bacterium
TTTCACCACGCCCGACGCGGCGGCCTCCTTGAGCACACGGCCCAGATGCTCCGCAGCGCGGCGGCTCTCAGCCAAGCCTACCCCAAGGTGAACTGGGACTTGGTCAAGACCGGCATCCTCTTTCACGACTCGGGCAAGCTCTGGGAAAACGGCTACGAGGAATTCGGCTTTGTCAGCCCTCTCTTGCAGATTGGCGAGATGCTTGGCCACATCCCCATTGGCATCGAGTTGGTCAACCAAATTTGGCGCAGCCTTGACGCTGACCCCACCCACGAGGACTTCCTCCTCGACGGCCAACCAAGCAAGGAACAAGTGCGACTTCACCTCCTCCACTTGATCGCCTCCCACCACGGACTGCGCGAATACGGTAGCCCGGTCACACCGCGCACGCCGGAGGCCTGGATGCTCCACTACATCGACAACATTGACGCCAAGTATGAAATTCTCCGTGGTGCTTACGCGGAAAATCCGGAGGTCGCCGCTGGCATCTTTGAACGCAAGCGCCCGCTCGAGGGCCGCCCCGTCCGACCGCTCGCCTCCTGGCAGCCCAAAGAAAACGAGCTGCCTTTAGACGAGCCCGACCCTAGCAATTAACACGCTAAGCATCACTTTAGCTTGGTAGCCGTCGTTGTCCTCAACGACGGGCCGTGGCGGCACAAAGTGACGCCCTCCGATGACTGGGTGCAGCGTCACGCTGCCTAACTCACCAAGTTGTTTTTGATGTAGTCGAAGCTGATTTTGATCGAGTCAAACGGATCGCCCGGGCAAACGTCCTGCTCGACGATGAACCACTTGCACCCGCCTTCATCCGCCGCCTTGACAATGGAGGGGAAATCCAACGTGCCGTTGCCAATTTCGCAAAAGAGCTGCTTACCTTCGGACGTGATGTGAAAATCCTTCAAGTGGAGGAGCGGCGTGCGGCCGCTCATCTTCTTGACCCAATCCACCGGGTTACCGCCGCCAAACTGCACCCAGTAGGTATCGAGTTCACCTTGTAGATGAGTCGGCGACGCTCCCTCGTAAATCAGCTCAAGCGCCGTCTTCCCCTTGAACTGCACAAACTCCTGATGGTGGTTGTGGTAACAAAGCGTGATGCCCGCCGCCGCCATCTTTTCGCCCGCTTTCTCCAGGTCTTGAATCAGCGCGGTCCAGTCTTCTTCTTTAGCGAAATCAATTCCCTTGGGAAACGGGTAAGCCGTGTAGGCGCAATTCAGCTTCTGGAGATGCTCGATGACCTTTTCCGGGTTTTGGCGAATTTCATCGGAGTCTTCGTGCGTGGCGCAACAGGTCAACCCGTTGTCGGCCAGCATCTTGTTCAGTTCCTCTTCGGCAATTTCGCCCACACCGCTGACTTGGACGGATGTGTACCCAATGTCGCTGACCTTCTTCAGGGTCTTAGCGATGTCCGCCGGGGTTTTACAGAAGTCACGCAGGGTGTAGAGAATGACGGCAACTTGTTCGATCTTCATGAGACTAGATAGATAGAATGTTGAGATGATGGGCGGTCGTGCTTAGAACGAACCGGCCAAGTCGTTGGTTTCGACCTCCACGGTCTTCTTAACGTAGGTTGAGCTCTCGATCTTTTTTTTTAGCAGCGCCTCGTAGGCGCTGGCGTCAACCGGAAGCTCAATCGTTCGGTCCTCAAAAGACGATTGGAGCATCGCATTACCGAGCTCGACCGAGCGGATACCTTCCGCCGCCGGGGCGATGAGTTCCTTCCCCTCCAGAATCGCATCGGCAAAATTCTGCATGATTTCCACGTGCTGGCCGCCGTGGCCGTTAACGGGGATTTCCACGTTCCAGTTCGAGGGCGGAACAAAACGCTCTTCTGTCGTCTGGCTGTACGCGGTCATCTGCTGCTCATTGCGGGTGTAGCGAATCTTGTCGTCCTCGATCACCACCTTGCCCTGCTCGGCCACCACTTCGAGGCGGTTGGAGCCCGGAGCTTCGCCGGTGGAGGTGATGAACACACCCTTGGTCCCGTCGTTGTATTCGAGGTACGCCGTTACGTCGTCCTCGACTTCAATGTCGTGATAACGCCCAATCGTGCAGAAAGCGCGCACGCGGTCCGGCATGCCAAAGAGCCATTGGTACAGATCGAGCTGATGCGGGCATTGGTTGAGCAACACGCCGCCGCCTTCGCCCGCCCAAGTGGCGCGCCAGCCGCCGGATTTGTAGTACATCTCCGTGCGGAACCAATTGGTGATGATCCAGTTAATCCGGCGAATCTGGCCCAGTTCGCCGCCCTGAATGAGCGAGCGCAGCTTCTGGTAGTAGGGATCGGTCCGCTGGTTGAACATCGCGGCGAAAACTTGCTTTTCGTTGGTGTGGGCGGCGATGAGGCGTTCGCAGTCCGCCTTGTGCACACTGATCGGCTTCTCCACCAGGACGTGCTTTCCTGCCTTGAGCGCCGCAATTCCGATGGTGGTGTGGTCATAGTGCGGGGTCGCAATCAGCACCGCATCGACCTTGTCGCTGGCCAGCAATTGATCGCTGTCGGTGAAAGGATGCGCGTCGGGGAACTTGTCGCAGCTCTTGACATTGCGGTCACAGACCGCCGCCAGCTCCATTCCCTTCACTTTACCCGCTGCTACATTTGTCGCATGAGCGCTGCCCATGCCGCCGATACCAATGATGCCTAACTTGACCATGATCCCGTAACCAATGGCGCGTTCTGAGAAAGTTACAAGGACAATCACCTAAAAAAGCGTTAATTACCTCAGCGACGGTCGCTTTGTTCCCTGTAAACGCGTTCAACGCGGAATCGAGTTGCCAAATTCGCCCCCGTCGCGAGGATACTCCACATGTCTGAGATGTTTTCCCTCAAGAAAGAAGTGGCCGT
>CAWUJC010000517.1:0-2830 GCA_963922355.1 uncultured bacterium
AAACCGGTCGCGAAGAAAGCTGCTGCCAAGAAAGCCGCGGCAAAAAAAGCTCCCGCCAAGAAGGCTGCTGCGAAGAAAGTTCCGGCAAAGAAAGCGGTCGCGAAAAAGGCCTCAGCCAAAAAGAAAACTCCCGCGAAGAAGACCTCCGGCGCCAAGCGCAAAGCCGTTGGGGCGGTGAAGAAGGTGTCGCCCAAAAAACTACGTCAGCAGCCGGGCAAGAAGATCATGTTTGTTTCGGCCGAGTGCGCCCCCTTCGCCAAGGTCGGTGGCCTGGCGGATGCAGTGGCTGGCTTAGCCAAAGCCGTAGCTCGACGCGGACACGAGGTTCGCATCGTGCTGCCGCTCTATGCTTCGATCGACTACGAGAAGTACGACCTCAAGTTTAAAGCCCAAGCCTGCGTCCATCTGGGAGGCGGCGAGGAAAACTGGATTGCGGTGCACGAAGGCATCCTGGACGGACAGGTGCCGGTTTGGTTCGTCGACCACGGGCGCTACTTCCACCGCCCGGGCATCTACGACGAAGGCCCCGAATACCAAGACAATGCCTTTCGTTTTGGCCTGCTGAGCAAGGCTGCCTTGCAAGTGGCCAAGGACTTTGACTTCATCCCCGACGTCATGCACTTACACGACTGGGCCTCGGCCCCAACCGCGGCGTTTTTGAAGACGTGGGATCGGGTGGACTCCCCGCTCTCCGCCACCGCCAGTGTGTTGACCATTCACAACATCGGCCATCAGGGGAAGTATGACGCGGGCGTGATGAGTTACTATGGACTGGGAGGCGAGCACTTCACCTCAGATAAGTTCGAAGACTTCGGCATGGTGAACATGCTCAAAGGCGGCGTGCACTTTGCTGATGCCATCACCACGGTCAGCCCCACGCATGCCCGCGAGTTACTCGAACCGATGGGCGGACACGGGTTGGCCCACGTCTTGGCCGACCGATCCGAAGACCTTTCTGGAATTCTTAACGGCGTGGACACCGACCACTGGGATCCGGACACCGATCCGTTCATCCCCGCCAGCTACGACGCGAAGAATCTGGCCGGCAAGGCGATCTGCAAGCGCGCTTTACAGGAACGCTTCGGCCTGCCGGTGGATCCGGCGGTTCCCGTCTTTGGCGTGATCAGCCGCTTTGCCCACCAAAAAGGCCTGCACCTGCTCTTTGATGGCCTGCCCAAAGTCATCCAGGAAGGTCGGATGCAGTTCGTCGCTCTTGGTTCGGGCGAACCCGAGGTGGAGAACTTCTTCAACTGGCTCCGAGCTGAACACAGCGACAAGGTGGGGGTTTACATTGGCTACCACAATGAACTGGCCCACTTGATTGAAGCGGGTTCGGACTTCTTCGTCATGCCCTCGCTTTATGAGCCCTGCGGCCTGAATCAAATTTACTCCCTACGCTATGGCACCATCCCGGTGGTCCGGGCGACGGGCGGCCTGGACGATACCGTCGAGGCCTTCGACAGCGAGAAGATGACCGGGACGGGCTTCAAGTTCCACTTCCCCAACGGCTGGGAACTGGAGCACATCCTGCGCTATGCCCGCGACGTCTGGTGGAACCAACCCAAGGCGATCGAAATCCTCCGCGCTAACGGGATGAAACAAAGCTTCCCCTGGGACGAAGCGGCTCACGCCTACGAGGACGTTTACACGAAAGCGCAGGCCCACCGCGCGGCCTGGGTTTAGCGCGGTCGATCAAAAGACAACTCCGCCGGCAGCGGTGTCTTCTTCCTCAAAGGAGCGGTATCTCCTTCGATCCATTTTCCTTCCACCAAGATCACGGTATTGGTCGGCGGAATACCACGAACATGGTGCATGAGATACGAAGCCATGAGATTAGCACTGATTCGTCCCATTTCCTCAATCCCCGGAAAAACGCCTGAGTAGGTATTGTCTCCAAACTCATAGCTCACGCGAACAGAGGTAAAGGCAACATCTTGCGGAACACGATAGCCCGCGGTTTCCAGTTGAGGGATGCGTTCTTGCATGCCCACGATGGCGTCCGGACGGTATTTCTTCATCCAGCGTTCGATGATTCCTTGCCGTTTTTTAGGATCGCCCAATTGCCTTGTCTCCAAGAGCGGCACTCGACGTTTGGCGGGTAAAAATGAAGTATAGACCAACCCTGCGGCCCGCATCGCGTAGGCAATGTTTTCATCATAACTTGTCGTCGCCACGACCCCGATGCGCTCATAGCCGCGTTGATGCAGCTCCTTCAGGCAGGTCATCGTCGCCTGATAGAAGTCCCAGTTAAGTTGATTGAACGGCGGATCCGTCATGGATTGCCCGTAGGCCAGGACCGAATAACGATCCCAGCGTAAATCTAGGGGATAGGGCCCGGCCGCGCCTGGGGCGAGAAACAGACCTTTCACCCCCCGCTGTTCGAGGATGCGTTCGAGCTGACGGGCACTGTATCCTGGTTCTGAAACATGATACGGAACGACCCGGTAGCCCAATGATTCGGCTTGTTGGCTCACGGGATGGAGGAAATCGGGATGCGAAGGTTGGACTCCCTTGGCATCCGTCCAAAAAGTGTGGAGATAGGCGATCTCTTCTTTGATCCCGCTCTTCCGGTTGCGCTGAGCAAGGTAGGTGGTCAGCTCCGAAATCTTAGCGTCGTATTGGTAACCTAGCCGCTCCGCCACCTGGCGAATCCGCTCCCGCGTTGCTTTCGCGATCCGGCCATGATTGCGAAAGGCCAGCGAGACAGTATTGCGCGACACACCCGCCGCCTTGGCCACGTCCTGCATGGAAACGCGGCGAGGAGACGCATCAGGATCAGGGGGAAGCGCCATTTGCGTGACAGTAATGCAAGCCTTCCCTTCTCGCCAAG
>CAWUJC010000518.1:0-2830 GCA_963922355.1 uncultured bacterium
CGAAGACATAAAGATGCCAGGCTCCGTCTTGGATCGGAATCGTACCGGCATAACTCTTCCCTTCCAAGTGCCACGCCAGGTTGGAGTAGGCCGTCGCGTTGGGGGCCAGTCGTCCATCCGGTTGCAGGAAGAGGTAGTCTCCTCTCCAGGCCGAATAATAATACGCATAGAGAAAGAATTTACTCACCCCGCTCGCCATCATCCGGGTGTAGGCCCGCGCAATGTAGGTGGAGACTTGGTCTTCCACCGCGCTGGTATCTGGAGCCGGGCCCTGGGGATTGAAGAAGTGAAAATGCGACCCGCCCGGGCCGCCTTCGCTGTTCCAGATCGGCATGTCGCGGTGGCCATTCTTGGCCAGCAACGCTTTGACCGGAGCAATTGCCCCCTCAAAGCGATCACCCGGAAACCCGCCGGAATCTTGATCGTAATTGTGGTAGGCCACGAGGTCGATCAAGTCCCAAATGTCGAGCTTCGCCACCGCTTCGTCGTAATGCGGTTCGTTCAAACCGCCGAGATTCCAGATAATCTTCGCCTTGGGATTTGCCTCTCGAATCGCGGCTGAAGCCACACGGCTCATCTCAACGAAGTACTCCGGCGCGGATTGAATCCACTCCCCGTTATCGTCCATTTTGTAGATATTGAAGGCGCGGAAGAACGGCTCATTCCACGTTTCAAACGCGTGGATCTTGTCCTTGTAGCGCGTGGCAATCTTGCGGGCATAGCCGGCCCAAAGCTCGAGCTGATCTTCCCGCGGGACGAACATGTTGACGCGGTAGCTCCGCAAATCATCCGGGGCATGCGTGGCCCAGCGCGGAGGATGAGAGAGCGGCATCATCACCATCAGATGATTCTCGTGGTAGCCGTTGATCAAGCGGTCGCCATGCTTCCAAAACCAAGCGGACTTTTCGCTCGAGCCGGTTTGAAACATATTCCAGCCCATGTGAAAACTGCGGACCCAATTGGCTCCGATGCCTTTGACTACTTTGTCCAAGCCCGGCAGTGGAGAGCTGTGAATGCCAAAGGGGGAGTCCGGCGCAAATTTGCCCGCCATGCGTGGTTCGCGCACGCGGTGGAAGAGCAAGGAAGTGAGCCGGGAAAGAGGCTCGCCCTTTGGTCCTTTAACCTGCACATCCACCCGGTAGCTACCAAGGGGCGGCAAGCCTTGGGCCGGAATCGTGAGGATCGTCTCCGGGAACTTGCCTGCCTCTAACGTGACCTCCGGCAAGCTCAACGCCTCGCCCCCATTGAAGTACTGGACGGACGAGACCAGATTCGTTCCCGCCGGTACTTTCCCCAGGCCTTGGACTTTGAGCTTCATTTCCTGCCCGGGGTGGTAAAGCGCCCAGGGGCTGAAATCAGATAGTGCCGCCAACGTTAACTCCACCGGAGCCCCGCGTTGAAACTTGCCCGGTTTGTCACCCGGTTCGACCATGAGGCCGTCTAGCCAGACCGTATCGCCCGACCACATCCGCAGTTGCATCTGGTAGAAACCATCGACCGAGAAGGGTAAATCAACGGTGAAGTGATACCTCCTCCAGTCCGTAGTCAGACGGTGGGAGCTGTTGTAAGGTGCCTCGTAGATTTTTTCCGAGGGCGGCGACATGCGCAGAGACAGCTCGGTCCCGGGCTTATCACTCTTGGCCCAGACCGAGAGCGTATGCTTCTTGCCGCCCTGGGCTTGAAAAGCGGTATTCAAGTGCTGCTCTTTGCGGAGCCCTTTCCACTTCAAGGAGGGCTGTCCAGTTGGCCCCAGGTTCTCCCGGTCAGGAGTGAGATTCTCTGGCCGATAGGTTTGGGCATAGGCGTTCCAAAGCGGCGGCAAGCCAAAGGGAAAAGAACTATTGGCCAGGAGGTTACCTTCTAGCTCATTGGCCACCCCCAGCTCCGACGCAGTGGCGTAGCTGATGTCCACGCTGTCGATATCCAACACCCCCGGGCGTTTAAGCCAGAGGATAAACTGCGCCTCGTCATCTTCCGGCAGCGGTGGGACGAGGAACTCAAATTCTCGCCATTCTGGATTCGGCGTGATGGTCTTCTCCCAATACGTTTTGAAGTTCTTGGCGTTGCGAATCCCCAGCAGCACCGGCGTGCTCGTTGGCGTCTTCATCGCGATCTTGATCTTCTTGTAGAATTGACTGGAGGCAGGGAAGTTATCAATCCGCTGCAAGGAACTGCCTTGCCGAATCTTTTGCAGATCGATCCGCCAAGCGCCAAAAGGCTCCTCCCGGCCTTCTTCCACCTGTTGGTGGTGAATGCTTACATCCGCCCAGTGGCTGTCTTCGTACCAGCCTTTCGGCGTCTGGCCCGTGATTTTCGCCTTCGTCTCCGCGGGCGGTTGGACATCCGCAAAGGACTCGTTGAAATCGAAGCGGTATCCTTCCGGGCGCTCGGCCGTCACGTCTTCACCCGCGCCCATGGTGACGGCGCTGATCTCCGCGATCTGGATTTCTTGCGGCTGGGCACCGGCAAAGATGTTGAAGACGAGCTCGCCCGGTGCGTAATCCTCTTCCGCTTTGAACATGAGCACCGTCTCTTCAAACTCGGCTCCGCCGCCGCCTTTGATGGTCTTCAAGGGGTGGTAGTTGTTTTTGGGCGTCTGGGCGCAGAGGGAAATGACGGCGTTCTCACCTGGACGTAAGCTCCGAGCCTTGGCGGCAAAGCGGACGACGTCGCCCACTTCCACCGCTCGGTCGTTCTTCCCGCTCATAACGACGTGCCAATCCTGCTTGGGCTTGGTTCGGACTTTGATTTCCATCACCTCGCCGCCTTCCACCTCGTCGGAAGGCACGAGTTCGCCCGTGGCGATGTCGTCGTACCCATGGGTGTGGAA
>CAWUJC010000519.1:0-2830 GCA_963922355.1 uncultured bacterium
GTTGCTGGAGCAAACCGCAGCGCAGCGTCTGGTCATTCTGGGTGATGCCTTTCACGCCAAGGCGGGCATGACGCAGGGCTTGCGCCAGCAGCTCCAGACCTGGCGCGAGCAACACGCGGGGGTGGAAATCCTCATGGTGCGGGGCAATCACGATCGTCGGGCGGGCGACCCGGCCCAGGAACTCAACTTCACGGTGGTCGATGAGCCGTTCCCGCTTCCCGAGAGCCCCTTTGTCTTGGCGCACGATCCAGACGCCCACCCGGCGCATCCCGACGGTTACGTGTTGGCTGGGCATGTTCACCCCGGCGTTCGCTTGAGCGGCAAGGGGCGGGGTGCCGTCCGTTTGCCGGCCTTCCTCTTTCGCCCGGGGGGAGGAATTTTGCCCGCTTTTGGTTCACTGACGGGTCTCGTCGATCCTGGTCCGACCGAAGCCGACCGAGTCTACGTCATTGCCGGGGACGAAGTGCTGCAAGTGAACTGAGCGGCGGGCGAGGGACAGCCCGCCCTACCTTCCTTCGGCGAAAATGCGGGCGCAAGGTCTCGCTGCCTACCTGGCGCGAAAGGTCGTGGCGGGCGACATCTTCCAGTTCCCGAAGTAGCCGCGGGCTTTGACCCGCACGGTGTAGCTGCCGGGGCGAGGCGTAAAGGTGTAGTTGAACGGGCGGCGTCCGTCAGTCGCCACGCGACGACCGTTGATGTAAAAGGTGACGTTGCTGACGCCGTTGAAGGAGTTGGCGCCCGCCTTAATCGTCAGCGGTTGGCCGGCCTTCACCGTCGCGCCTTTGTCGGGCGACATGATGTAGGCGAGGGGCGGTGCCCCGCCGTTGGGCGTGCCAAAGTTCTGGGCGTGGAGGTGGGCTCCCGGCCAAACGAAGGTAGCCAGGAGAATCGCTAGGAGGAAGGGGTGCGGCTTCATCCTAAAAACGTAAGCCTCTCATCTGCGACCGCAAGTTGCGGTATCATCTGGATGGTAGGCAGACTCAAGAAAACGCTGCCGTGTGCGAGCCCAAAGAAAACCGCGGGAGACTCTGGGGAGAGCCGCCCGCGTTTTCGCGAAAAGTAGTTGTGAGGTCTTAGAGTTAGGACTTCACGATGTGATCGTTGACCAGCTTGGTCATCTCAAACATGGTGACTTGCTTCTTCCCGCCAAAAACGGGCTTCAGCTTGTCGTCAGCGTTGATATTACGCTTGTTCTCCTTGTCCTGGAGATCATGCTTTTTGATGTAGTCCCAAACCTTCTTGGTGATCTGAGGGCGAGGGATAGCTTTGCTGCCCACGATCTCGGCCAGAATCTCATCAGGTTGAACCGGCTTGAGGAGGGCCGGATTCGCTTTACGTTTCTTCTTAGTTGCCATGGATAGTAACTAACCCCAGTTCCCCTCGTGGTAAACCCTTTTTTTTACGCTTACGCCAGGGGGATGGAGCGCACGTGGCCTGGGATTAAGCCCGATGGCGTCGCTCGATAGCTACCCAGCAGACCCAAGTGAGCCAATGATGTGATGCCCAAGGCGCTCCACCGGGGCGATTGCCAGGAGGAAAAGGGTGTCGTTGCTTGGTCGCTCCCGCTGCCTCCCCCTGGTGCCCTACGTTGACGCTGACCCCGGAAACCAGTATGTTACCAGAGAGATGAGACGGACTCGCCTGTGGTATCAACTGGGCGCGGCGCTCGGGCTTTATTCTGCTTTAGCGTGTACGGGGGCGTCTGCCCAAGACGCGGCACCGGCCGCCAAGGACCAGGAGATGAAACCGGCGCCCAAGCTGTCCGTCCCTCAAATTGAGAACCAGAACACGGAGAAGCTGCAATCCCTCCCGGCGCTGGACGAGAAGCTCCGCTCCGACCAGCCGTATTCCGTCGACGAATTTCGCCTGCATATCCTCAAGCAAGAGATGCAGTACAACCCGGAGCTGAAAGAAAAGGTGGAGGCCGTTGTTGAGCTGATGAAACAACGCCAGGCCGCCGAAGAAGCCAAGCAGCCCAAGGAGGAAGGGCAGAAAAATTTCGATGGCTGGATCTTTGATAACCTCCGCCTCATGTACGAATCTCAGGGCAAGGAATTGCCCGACCTGATGAAGCTGGCCGAGCAGGGCGACAAAGCCAACCAGGATGCGGATCAACTTGGCGCCGACCCGTTGGCGGAGTGGCGGAAAACTGGCACCAAGATGGCCAAGATCACCGGGCTAACCGAGGAAGGGCTCGACGGGCAAGATCGCCTCGGTCGCACCAGTATGAGCATGACGGGCACGTCTCTGGCCGAGCGCCTCAAAGCCAATCGTGACCGCATGGCGGAAGCGAAGGAAAACTTCGACCCCGCCATGTTGGACGAAGAGCCGAGCCTCTTAACCGATCCGCTGGCTGAAGCTTTCCCCACGCCGGCCGAGCCGTTTGACCCCTTTGTTCTCCCCGGCTCCGGCGAGCAATCGCCGGAAAGCGCAAGTGACGTGATGACCTGGCAGGGCGAGCAATACCAAGCTCAGGGCGAAGACGCGGAGTTCCTCGCCGAGATTGAAGTCGACTCCGCCAAGGATACCTTCCAACCCGGCGAGCTGCAGTGGTTCGAGAACGCCGACGATACCCTGCCGGTGGCGTCGCCGGAGCAACGCATGGTCATGAACCAGGGCCTCATCCAAGGTGAGATGGACATCTACATGGACAAGCTCAAGAAGATGAATGCGGAGCTGATGGCCAAAGAAGCCGAGCTGGTGAGCGAGTTTGAGCTGAGCGAGGCCAACTACAACCGGCCGAACATCGACATCCCGATGGAGCAGTTCATCCAGGAAGCCAGCCGCGATACCCAGCAGGTGCGTAAGGCCAAGCAGATTCAAGCCTCGA
>CAWUJC010000520.1:0-2823 GCA_963922355.1 uncultured bacterium
CACCGTGCTCGTCGCCCCCATCCACAGTTCCTCGAAAGGTCGTCTGCACATAAGCACCGTCGATAATCTCCAAGCGCGCTCCATCGACATTAATCCACTCTTCCAGTGGCTGCCGGCGACCAGATTGAAGAGTGAAAGGACTTGGAGGCGTGTAAATGTTACCGGAATTACGGACAGTCAAGTCGCTGTTCTGAAGCTGCGTTCCTGCCCCACTGACCACGACCTTCGCCTTAGTACTTCGCCATCCATTAACCTGTAAATTTTCGATCGTAGCATGAGCCCCAGACTTAATCGTGATGATCCCGCTACCTACCGTGGTCTTCAAATTGTCCAGATCAGCTAACGTTCCGCTGTCGGTAATCGTCACCCGACCTTTTCCCTCCCCGGTTCTCCCAACATAGAAACCCGGCAAAGGCGTAAATGGATTGATGATCGTGGCACAGCTACAGATCGGGTCGGGATACTCCTGTTTCGCACTAAAATGGGCACCGCCGCGTAAAAGCACCTCGCCAGTGCCATTATTCCCCACGTAGATAACCGCCTCATGGTGAGAATTCCAAACGCCACCTGCAACTTCAAGTCGACCTTGGCCTCCCGCCTCATCGCCGAGAGTTATGTCATTCGTCCGAACCGTACTCCCACTCGAAATCGTCAGCGAGCCTGTTCCGATTGCCCCAATCGTGCCATTGATGCGGCTGCTGGTCGTATCTTGCCAGGCTGAGAGCTGGGGCGTGAAATCGCCCGATCCGACAATAGCGGCAGGAAGGGAATGAATACCTGATATCAGCAGCGCTAATCCAAAAGCGATGTAAAATAAGTTGCGTTTACTCCCCAGCACGAAATCACTTTATTAAACTTGGGGGAGTTCACAAGAACAATCGTGACTCAAATAACTCGCGTTGACAGTTGGCGAAAACAAACACGCCCTAAAAAATGGTCCGGTCGACTTTGATGTAGTCGCCCGGCTTGACGGGGCGGTCGTACTTCGGATTATCCAACGCCTTCTCGGCATTAAAGAAGAAGGTCTTGCCGTCGCGACGCACGACGATCTTCCGCTTGTTGGCGTATTCGGTAAAGCCGCCGTTCTGAGAGATCAGGCCAATCATCGTCATATTCGGCGTGTAAGTGGCCTTGCCCGGCCCCCGCACTTCGCCGTAGACGTAGACCCAGCGACCGCCATGGGTGACGGATATGATCGGGGTGGTGAAAATCTTTTTCTCGACGTACTGGTTTTCCAGATAACGGGCCAATTGCGCGGTTGTCTTGTCCGTAACCCGGACACGACCGAGATGTGGCATGTTGATAGTACCATCTTGCGAGACGAGTTGCTGGAGCACTTGCTTATCGCCACCGGGAACACCATCAATGCGAATGACCAAAGTATCCGCTACGGCGATGGACTCGGGATCGACGCCGCCGTCATGCAAGTCACCCTGGGCGACAGAGCTACCGCCACACCCCGTCAGGAACAAGCTGACCGCCACCAACGCCAGCAAAGAACCGGCGAATGCGCAGAAGGAACGGCGGCTAGAACGACTCACTGGATCCAGCCGATTGGTTGGTTTCCTGGCTATTGGCCGCCATCCGGGCCCGGGCAGTCTTGACCTGAGTTTCGGCCCGGCTGCTGGTCTTCTTGGAACCATCCTTGTAGTAGTAATTGCCATAGCTGCTGTAGTAGTAGTAGGCCTCGTCACTCTGGATGGCAACCGCATTCAGCACCACGCCAATCAGGTTCCCTTTCACTTCTTCGATCGCTCGTTTGGCACGCAGCGAAATATCACGTGGGTAGCGACGATGCTGGATCACGAGGATCGCGGCGTCCACTTCGTGGGCGATGACGGAGCCTTCGCTGATGCCCAGCACTGGCGGCGAATCGATTAGCACCAAGTCGTAACGTAGCTTGAGGTCGGCGAGCATCTCGCGCAGCTTGATGCCGCTGAAGGCGCCCATCTCTGCCATGGGCATTTCGCCCGCCCCGATGAAGTGCAGGTTAGGTACGTTGGTGGCGCGGATAAACTGGTAGGCCTCGCCACGTCCCATAAAGACATCGGCCAAGCCGTAACTGTTATCGAAACCTAAAATTTCATGCACGGTCGGACGGCGTAAGTCGGCATCCACCAGAAGAACGGATTGCCCCGCCTGGGCCGACACGTAAGCAAGGTTGAAGACCGTGGTCGACTTCCCCTCACCCGGACCACCGGAAAGCATGGTCAACGTATTGCCCGTACCGCTACGGGGCGAGAGATCGATTTTAGCTCGAAGGATTCGATAGCCTTCCGCATTGGGGCTATCTGGTCCTTCTTCAATCAAGGGCGCAACGCCGTCCGGAATCACCGCC
Source organism: uncultured bacterium (assembly GCA_963922355.1). Classification (GTDB taxonomy): domain Bacteria; phylum Verrucomicrobiota; class Verrucomicrobiia; order Methylacidiphilales; family UBA1321; genus CAWUJC01. The sequence continues at coordinate 2,339 of CAWUJC010000520.1, forward strand.
AAGACGGGAAGCTCCAGGAACTTTTCGACGTCGTCCATCGTCTTCACGCTGGTGTCGAGGTATTCAATGAAGAAGGCGAGCGAAATCCCTAGAACCAAGCCTAGAGCGCCAGCCACGAGAAGGTTAACGTTGGTCTTGGGATAAAAGGGCGTGGTCGCGGGCTTGGCTCGGTCCAGGATTTTGACTGGCTCGTCGATAATCGCGTTATCCACCTTCTTTTGGGCAATCCGCATTTCCAGCAGGTTAAGGAGCGATTTTTCGCGATTGGCTTCGGCGATCGCTTCTTCGTACGGCTTGATGTTCTCTGTGATGGCCTGGCGGACTTCTTCGGAGAGCTCTTCTACTTCATTTTCGAGTCGCTTGACGTTCTGCTCAGCGACTTCGTGGTTGATCCTCATGGATTGCTTGTAACCTTCAATCAAACCGGTCAGCTGCTCGTTCACTTTGTCGTACTCCGCCACCATGGCGATGACGCGAGGGTGTTC
>CAWUJC010000521.1:0-2804 GCA_963922355.1 uncultured bacterium
GCCGTCGGCAAGCACGAGCTCCTCCTCGCGGTGGAAGCCAACACCGTCACCGTGCCGTTCGAGATCAAACCCGGCGAGGTGAACAAGCTCGACTACGCCTTTGGCTTTGGCGGTCTCAAGCTTACCACCGAGCCGCCCGGTGCCTCGCTCACCTTCGTTGATGCGGAAACCCTCCCCTCGGCCAAAGCACCATACAGCAACGACCGCATCCTGGCTCGCGATTACCTCGTGCGGGCCGAACTGCCTGGGCTCGATCCCAAGGACTTCACTGTCTCGGTCAAACCCAAGCAAACCACCGAAGAAAAACTCACCCTCGACTACGCTAGCCTTGACCTGACCGCCCAGCCCTCCTTGGGTACCCGAATTGCGATTGAGGGGCTCCCGGCCGATAAGTTCTCTGGGCCCGCCCCGCTGAAAATCCCCGTCCTCAAACCTGGCACGTACACGGTTGTAGCGACCACCACGAGCAAGCAACGGCAACCGAAGGAAATCGAAGTCAAAGCGGGCGAACGTGATAAGAAACTCACCTTCGAGTTCGCCAACGGTAAGCTGACCCTCAAGAGCTCGCCAGAGGATCTCACCGTTTCTGTCCCGGCGCTTAGACTCTACAACAAGCGTACGCCCTTCACCGTGGACAAAGCCGTGGTGGGCGACTACACCGCCAGCTTCAATCAAGGCGAAAACACGATTCGCCGTAAGTTCACGATCGAGAAAAACCAGGAAACCGTGGTCGAGGTCAACTTCCTCAACGCCAGTCTCAAAGACCGCGCCGACATCCCGGAATCCGACAAGCGACTCTTCGCCGCCGACCGCAAGATTCTGCCCGGCGTCGGCCTCAAACACGCCAAGGTGGGGGGAAGTCTGGAAGACGCCCTTAAGGCTTACGGCAAGCCAAGCTCCGTGCGCACCTTACCCGATCCCGGACTGGGCCTGCGCTACATTCTCAATTACGCGAACATGGGCTTCTCCCTTTCCAGCGATGGCAACACCATCCAAGCGCTGAACTTTACGCAAATCCCTTCCCGCGATGCCAACCGCCGCCCGCCTCCGTATTGGGCGCGGACTGATCAGGGCGTCACCATCGGGGACTCCGGCACCAAGTTGCAACGCATCTACGGGAATCCTCGCGGCAGCGTCGGCGCTCAAGGCCTGATGTACCCGGGCATCACCTTCTTCCTCCGCGGCACCGGCGCTGGCGGACGCGAAATCGTCGGCATCCGCATCTCCGAAGAAGAGATGGAAGCGATGAAGAAATGGGCCGCAGAAGCCAAAAAGAAAGCCAAGGAAGAGGCCGAGAAAAGCAATTGAGCCCGATAGTGCAGATCGGGCAATTACGTCGTTAAATTAACACGTTAACCCGTATAACCGGTGACAAAGCGTGCGACACCGGTTCCAATGGTGTGATCATGTCTGATCCTGCGTTCAAACTCGGCATCCTTGGCCTCGGCGAGGGTGTGAGCATCCTCTCCGCCGCCACCAAGAGCGAACTAGCCGTTCCTCACCTTCTCTGCGACCTTAACGAAGATCTCTGCCGCCAGCGCTGCGAGCAGTTTGGCCTTAGCGCCTACACCACCAGCTATGAAGAGATGCTGGCCGATCCTGAACTCGATGGCGTTGCCATCTACACCCCGGACCCGTTCCATACCGAGCACGTCAAGATGGCGCTCGCCGCGGGCAAGCACGTCATCTGCACCAAGCCCCTCTTCAAGGGCCTGGAAGGGGTGCGGGAGGTCTGGGATCTGGCCAAGGAGCAAGACAAGCACGTCCTCGTCGGCCAAAGCTGCCGCTTCTTTGAAACCTTCCAGCACCAGCGCCGTGACTTTGAGGCCGGCAAAAACGGTCGCCTTCTTTCTGCCGAAGCTCATTACAATGGGGATAAGCGCGGCGGCTCCAGCGGTGGCTGGGGCAAGAAGGGTGCCGTCTACTGGATGTACACCGGCTTGGCCCACCCGGTTGATCTCGTGTATTGGTACCTCGGCCCGATTGAAGAAGTCATGGGCTACGGCGTGCAGAGTAGTGCCGCAGTCGAGCAAGGCCAGCAGCACGAAGACAATTACCACTTTGTGGTTAAGTCCAAGGAAGGCATCCCGGGTCGCATCACCGGCTACTACGGCACGCCGGGCGCCCATCCGCAGGGCGAAGGCATGATCGCCTGCACTTTGCGCGGCGAGTCCGGCTACACCCAGGCCGATTACCCCCGCTTCGACTACTACACCCAGCTCGACGGCCAGAGTCCGCAGAACTTCGACTATAGCCACCAGCACGCCTACTACTTCCGCTGGGGCGGTTCGATCCACCACGCCGGTGAGTTTCAGAATTACCTGGAGTACTTCGTCACCTGTCTGCGCAGCGGCGAAAATCCACGGCCGGATTTAGCCGATGGCATCCGCGTCGTCGCCACGCTTGAAGCGATGCAACAAGCGCTGGACAACGGCGCGCCCGTTCGCGTAGCCAGCGTGCTGGAGCAATACAACCTCGGCGAGCTGGCCTAAGCCCGTTCCTTACTTTAAAAGAGGAGTTTCTATGAGTCTGCAGGTCCATGCGGCGCGTGTCGCCTTTACCCCGCTGCAAACCCGGATGCCGTTCAAGTACGGCATCGCCACGATGACCGATCTACCCCACGCCTGGGTGGAAATCGACCTGACTTGGAACGGGCAGCGCGGCCTCGGCTACGCGGCCGATCACCTTCCGCCCAAGTGGTTCACCAAAGACCCCGACGCCGATCCGGCCGACGAGATCGTGGAGATGAAAGCCGTCATCACCGAAGCGTTGGAAGCAGCCTGCCACACGGAAGCCCCCTCCCC
>CAWUJC010000522.1:0-2801 GCA_963922355.1 uncultured bacterium
CCGTTATGTCCTCTCGGCAAAGCTAGCGTGGTTGAGAGATTGATTGTGTGTCCCGTATTTACTCGGCTATGTTACATCTATGACTTGGCGAGATAAAAACGTAATTCCATTGATTTTTTTGGTCCTTATAGTCGCTAGTGCTGGCTTTGTTTTAGGGTTTGCTTGTACAGAACTTCTTGCTGGTGACGCTGATGTTCGAGTGCGGTATGAGCTTCTCGTCAAGAAACAAAATGAAATTATCGCGACTCTAAATACTCTAAATGAATGTGAATTAAAGAGACTCAAGGAGCAGAAGCTAGAGCCTGTGAGATTGGAGCGCCTGGTTTGGGATGAATTCGATTCTGGAGATATTGGTAATCTTATTGCTGCGGCTTCCTTGTTGCTTGCTCTTGGGTTAGCTTTTTTTACCCTAACTGCAGGAAAGCAAATTATTGATAGTAATCTACAACAGAGACTTGAAGAAGATAAGTTTTTTACTAAAGGGACAATTATGTCAGCATGTGCCTTTGCTCTATCTAAGATTGTTTGGAATTCAGATGATGAGAGAGCAATTCGTACCAATTTTAATGCTGAAGAAACTGAAGTTGTAATTAAATTTTCCGAAATTGCAGTTTCTTCATTAGAAAAAAATCTGAAAAACGATTCAAAGTCTGACCGGTCTAAGGAAGCGGTCTGGGTGGCTAGGACAAATTTGCTATACTATTACTCATTAACAGCTAATGAAAAATATGGTTTGGATGCAATTCGTCTTGTGAAGCTTTTTGAAAGCAAAAAAGCGGAATGGAAGTTCGATAAAGTACTTGATGATGCAACTTTAAACATTTTAAGGGCTAAAGCAGTCTTTTATGCGTATTATTATAAACAGTATCAAGACGACAGTATCATAGCTTTAATCAAACATATGGTATTTCATAACAAAAAAATTAAAGGGATGTTGGAAAAGGAATATGAAACAGTTCGTTCTAAGTATAGTTCTTCTCGTTCAAGAGAATTGAAGAATATAAGAAAGATTATAGACAATATTGAGGCATGAAAAAAAACCGCGCTATAAAAATAGCGCGGTTTTGATGTGAATTAAGGAATAATTTCCATAATGTCACCAGTAAAGACATTAATTTTCATATTAAAACCTCCTTAATGTTGTTATGTTTACAATATGCGATACTTCGACAGTCTAGTCAAGCTTTTGATTGAATCATAAGTCATTGATTATGTGGATTTAATGAGGACTACCCCTCGGCGCGATCCTTGGCAGCGGCCATGATTTCGGCCCACCAGGCTTCCAAATAGTCGACCGTTTTCTGTTTCACCACGGGGAGGTCTTCGGCGTCTTTGACCTCGGCGCTGGTAAAGAAGTAGAACTTGATCTTGGGTTCGGTCCCGGAGGCGCGGACGGCCATGCGGCTGCCGTTCTCGAGGTGGAACATCAGGACGTTTTCTTTGGGTAGCGGTTTGCCGTCCACATCCTGGAAGTCTTGCTCGCCGTAGTTTTCCACGCGAGTGACCTTACTGCCGGCCATGCTCTCGGGCGGATCGCCCTTGAGGGACTTGAGCAGGTTCTGGATCTTCTGAGCGCCGGCCGCGCCTTCAAAGACGAGGGTGCCGAGCTTTTCCAGAAAGTAGCCAAACTTGAGGTACACTTCGTCGAGGTAGTCGGCGAGGGTGATGCCCTTGCTTTTGGCCCAGGCGGCGGCTTCGGCGAACATCAGGGTGGCGGCGTTGGCGTCCTTGTCGCGGACGTAGTCAGCGCCGGAGTAGCCGTAGCTTTCTTCCCCGCCAAAGATGAAGAAGGTGCCCTTGTCGAGCTGGGCGGCGCGGCGGGCTTCCAGTGGCTGCGCGTCGTAATCGGCGAGGCCGCATTGCTCCTGGTAGATGGCCATCTTCTCGCCGATGTACTTAAAGCCGGTGAGCGTGTCGACGCACTTCACGCCGTAGTGCTTGGCGATGGCGTGCTGCAGATCGGTGGTAACGATGGTCTTGATCAGTGCTGCGTTCTTTTTGTTTTCCTCGGTGATGACGCCTTGGGCAAAGAAGCGGTCGGTCCGGTAGTAGGCCATGATGGAGCCGATTTTGTTACCGGTGAGGAGTTCCATCTCACCCTTTCCGTTGCGGACGTAGACGCCCATGCGATCGTCGTCCGGATCGGTGCCGATGACGACATCAGCGCCTTCTTTTTCGGCCTGTTGTTTGCCCAGCTCGAGGGCTTCGGCGTTCTCCGGGTTGGGGGACTTGACGGTGGGGAAGCGGGCGTCGCCCTTGGCTTGCTCTTCCACCACGGAGTATTGGAAGCCAAAGCGGTCAAGCAAAGCCGGAATGGTCTTGATGCTCACCCCGTGGATCGGCGTGTAGACAAACTTGAGCTCACCCGCGGTCTGTTTGATCACCTCCGGTTCCAAAACCAAGGTGCTGACGGCATCGAGGTAGGCGTCGTCCGCCTCCGGGCCCAGGGTCGTGACGGCGGGTTTGTCTCCTTGGCGCGTCGGGGCGGGCTCGGAGGAATTGAATTCTTCGATCACGCCGCTGGCGTAGGGTTCAACGAGCTGGCAGCCGTCGCCCCAGTAGGCTTTGAAGCCGTTATCGTGCGGCGGGTTGTGGCTGGCGGTGATCATGATGCCCGCGTGGGCTTTGAGCCAGCGCACGGAGAAGGAGAGCTGCGGGGTGCTGCGCTCGGACTCAAAGATGTAAGGCTCAATGCCGAGTTCGGCCAGGGCGTCGGCGGCTTCAAGGGTGAAGTCGCGGGAGAAGTGGCGGGTGTCGTGGCTGATCACGACTTTGAGTGGCTCGGCCTCGACGTGTTTGAG
>CAWUJC010000523.1:0-2794 GCA_963922355.1 uncultured bacterium
TTCTTCTTGTACAGCCACTGGAAGTACTTCCGTTGCGCCGAGTAGAAAGGCTGCATCAAGCGGTTGCGCTCGTGGCGCATGCCGTCGAGTTGCGTGGTAATCTCGGAGATCCGGTTGGCCACCTCCTCTTTCTCGGCCACGAGTTGGGCCAGCCAGATGGGTTCCTGCTCCGCCAGCCACGTCTGATAATCGCCGCGATCCTGCAGCTTGCGCCGCAGATCGAGCACCACCACGTCGTGCAGCGCCGAGATCGCCTCGCGAAACGGCAGCTTGCGACCGAGCGTGCCCACAAAGTACGTCGGCTCGCGCAAGGTGTCGGGGGCGAAGGACATCCGCGTCTCCCCCGCGGTGGAGGAAACCGAGCTGCTGCCGCCATATCGATAAGCAAAGTTCATCCGCCGACCACTGCCTCCTCGTACGCCTGCATCTTGAACGGTGTTTCCGCCTCCGGAAACTGTCGGCTGATCGCCAGCATGATCCGCAAATATTCGGCCCGGTACGTTACCGCCACGGTGGCGGCTTGCTCGGCCAAAATTTTTATCACCAAGCCTGCCGTCTCCCGGTCCGCGAGCGCTTCGGTTTCCAGGAACCGCAAAACGCGGCTCTTGGCGACGCGCCCTTTGTTCACACGCGAGAGCACCGTCTTAAAATACAGCTCCAGTTCGGCGATGCGCTCGGCGTTGCCGCTGGCATAGCGCTCCAGGTAATTGGTCGCGAAAGTTTGGAGCTCTTCCGCCGGGTGCTGGCTGAGCTGGACCAGATACTGGTGACCGTCGTCGACCTGAAAGTACTTGGTGATGAGTTCTCGCCCGAAGGCCTGCACGGCCGGGTTGACGCTGTCACAGACTGAGACTAGCAGACGGGGCGTCCAGTCCGACTCGTCCAGCTCTTGCCGAAACCACTTGAAGTAGGCCTCTCGTGTTTCATCCCAAGGGTTATCCAAAACGCGGAGCGCTTTCTCCAACTCGGCCTTCACGCGAGGGGCGTGGCTTTGGTAGTACTCAAAGATGCCCTGGCGCACGACTTGCAGCTCATGCCCGCCCAGCCGCGCGAGCCGACGCATGGGCATGGTATCCAGATCCACGTGACGGGAAACCAGGTGCCAGCCAAGTTCCTGCGCGCCGGCATAGCGCGAATCCAGAAAACGGAAGTAATGCTTCTCCGGGATCTCTCCCAAATAGTCACGCAGCGGTCCGACCAACAACTGGATGACATCCTGGTGCAAACCTTCGTAGCTTTCCTTGCGGTTCAAGTGCGGGTAGAAACGCTGAACGATTTCCAAGCCAAACGCCCGGTTCATCCCGGCCAAGCGCTCGATGAGGGGCGCGGCCTGATGACGCACGTCCGGCAAGGGCGAGGCAAACAGGTTGGCCAGCATGGCTTCGCGCTCGAGCAAAGCGGCATCGCTCAGGCGGCCCAACAAGGAAAGCCCCAGGGCCCGAGCTTCGGGCGTGGTCGATTCGATCAGCCGGTTGATCAGTTCGCCGGAAACCTGCTCCGCGTCAGACGTAAGTGAGACGATCCGGCCAGCTAAAATGTGGAGTTCCGACCACGAACTGGCGAGCAGGTCAATCATCTCCGCGTCACTCATCGCGGTCTTACACTTCTCGAGCAAGGAGAGAACGTTTTCCTGGTTGCCCGCCCAGTTCTCATAATGGTTAGCAAACGTGATGTCTTCGCCCCGGCCCACCTTGGTTGCCAAGAGCAACTGCACTACCTTGCCCGCGATGACACTGCCCTGGCCTGGCGTCCACAAGGCAGTCGCCATCAGGCCGGGAACCTGCTCGACGACGTTGGCGTAGCGATGACAGATGAGGGCGGCGACAAGATCGAACTCCGCCAGGCACCGGTCGAGATCCTGGCGGATCAACTCAAGTCCTAACACCCGGGCCGCCTCCAGCGGCGAACCGACCAACGCGGTGTAGAGCTCCAAATACGCCCTAACAATAACAAAAAAATGACGCGCCAACTCCAGACCAAGGGCGCTGACAACGGGGGAGTCCTTTTCCAGCAACCGAATGACGATGCTCACCGTCACGTGTTCGGCAAAGGACGGATTGTCCCGAAAAACTTTGGCGGCAAACTCCAGCACCCCTGTGCAGGTACTTTGCTCCAATAGTTTGAGCACCTGCAAGGGGGCGCGGTTCCATAGTTCCGGGTGGGATTCTTCCCGTCCCTCTGGGGCAGCTTCTCCAGGCTGATAGTTGACGCAGTGCCATCGGCCACCTTTTTTGGTGCGGCTGTAGCGAGGGCTATTGCCGTAGAGAATCTGGTTCAACGCGAAGTAGGGGGCGTACCGGTCAAAGTAGCGGGTCTGGAATCGGTTCCGCCCGTCGACCCACGAGTAGAGAGTGTCCGACTGGACCGGGACGAGGTCGAACTCGTCGTTGAACTCAAGCAGATAGCCCGTCGCCAATTCGGTGTAGGCCTTGGAATCCTCCAACTCGGCGAGGCGCCGGAGCGTGCGGCAGCTCCGTTCCCGCAGATAAGCACGGGTGTTCTGGGAATAAGCCAAGCGCGCCCTGGGCGACTTAAGCTCCTCCTTGATCTTAAGCCGCTGGCCATCCGTCCAATAGTACGGCGACCAAGAGCTCTTTCGGAAGAAAGCCTCCCCCTTTTCAAAGCGATAACCAAGGCAGCCCCAGAGGTCACCCCAGCCGCGCAATTCCGCGATTTTGTAGAGATAGCGCACCTCACGGAAATATCCGGGAGCCATCGGAACGCGTCGGCAAACCTCCAACATCGCTTGGCGGACGGGCTCCAGGTCACCGTAGAAGAGGCTCAACGCAGAGAA
>CAWUJC010000524.1:0-2793 GCA_963922355.1 uncultured bacterium
GGACGGTGTCGACCGTTTGGTTGCGCAGGGTGCGTTGCAGGTCGGCCAGCCCCCAGGCGGCCAGGGTTTGTTCGGTTTGGGTCGCGTCGGTCAGGGTCCAGATACTCATGGCGTGCGGAGGTGGTTGAGCCGCGCTTCGAGTTCGTCAATGCGCTGCTGCAGGGTGGTGGTTCGGTCTCGGAGCTCAGCCGCCTCGGCCTCCAGTTGTTCACGGGCGCGGCGGACTTCGGTGCGGAGGTTTTCCAGTTCTGCGGTGAGGCCGCCAGAGCCCAGGAGATCAGGGCCGAGTAGACGATGGGAGGAAGAAAGGGAAGCAGTCGGCATGGGGGTTAGTTGAGGTCGAGGGTTTCGAGTTCGCCGCGTAGCCACGTCAGATCCGCTTCGCTCCAGGCGGTGGTGGAAACGAGGAAGGCGACTAAGGTGCCGCTAGCGGTTTCGCGGTGGGCGGCGATGTCGCGGTTGGAATTGTGGATGGTGGAAACACTGGCCACCGACGTGTCGATGATCTGAGTGGCATCGCTCCAGACATCCAACGCGCCACCGTTAAAGGTGAGGGCGAAGAACTGGTTGGTGTCCGCGATGTGATCAACGGTGGCGGGCGTGAAGACCCAGCTTGGTCCCGCGCCGTCATCGTTTAAACCGACGTTGAGGCGGTCCGCATCGCTGGCATCGGTGCGGACGATGAATGCGCGTTCATCCGGACCGCTGCCGCCGATGGCGTTTTGGTCAAAGATGGCGTTGCTGGTGGCATTGCCAAAAACGTTGCCGTAGTAGACCAAGGTCAGCGTCGAACCGCCGGGCAGGAAATCCGCCGCGGTGACGGTTTCGCCGCTGCCGTTCAAGCTCAATCCACTCGGCGACCACGTCACCGTACCCGACTTGAGGAAGTTTTCCGCACTTAGATTGCCCAAGGCGAAAATCGTGTTTCCGGAGGCGACGTTGTAATTGGAACTAGCCAAGATGAGGCGCGAGTTCTCCCAGCGTCCTCGGCTCTTGAGTCCAGTGATGATTGTCCGGAGCTTGGCCTGCTGGGCCGAACTCAGGACGCTGCCATCGGCGGACTGGAGGGCGTCCAGGTAGGCCGCCAAATCGGCATCCAAGCCGGAGAGACCATCGATCCGCGGGCCGATCAACCACTGAGTGCCGGTGTACTCGGCGTAAACCAAGTCCGTAGTGTCGCTGCCGCTGGCGCTTACCCAGCTCTCGCCGGAGCTGCTCAGCGTATTCGTTGGAAAGAGCAGAGCGCGGGCGGTGGTACCTTGGGCGATTTTGAATTTATAGGTCTTGCCAGCCACGGGATTGGAAAGCGTGAGCGCTAGGTCGCCCGTTGCGCTGGAGGTGTCGATCTCGACTAGGCTTCGATTTTCGAGATCAAGAAATAGGTTGGTGCCCGAAGGTGGTGCCGGGCTGAGGAGGTCGTATCCAGCGCCACCGTGAACGGCGGGCAGAACCCCCAATACGTTGGCAGTGAGATCAACGTCTTCCAACGTCGCCAGCAAGCCTAAGCCCAGTGTGGTGCGAGCCGCCGCGTTGTCGAAAGCATCCAGTAGTGTCAGTCCAAAAGAGCTGACAACGGTCCTTTGGAACGAGTCGTTAACGTCGTCGTAGACCGGTACGGAAAAATCAGTGGTACCTAGATTCCAGTTGAGGTTGGCGAGGCTGGTTAGCTCCGCGTCTAGGGGCTGGGCGTCGGTGATGCCATATCCGGCCAGCGTTGTGGGGAGGCCCATGAGGCTGGAGAATTCGGCGTCGAACGCGTCGGTGATCCCGTAACCAGATAGCGTGGTCGGTGTGCCGCTGAGGTTGCTCCAAGGTACGGGGTTGGCCGCGTAGAACTGGCTGGCCGAGATCGTCTCCAGCGTGTTGTCGCTGTCGTCGATCTTGAGCGGGATGATCACGCCAGCGGACGCAGATGCGAATGGAAAGCACAGCGCCAAGGTTAAAAAAAGAGAGAATAGTTTTTGCTTCATCGTCTTTGAGTTTTGTAAGTTTGTTTTCGTATTTTTTTAGCTGGGTCCAGCGTCACGCTGGTGGGTTCAGCATCAAGCTGGTTAGAGGAAGCGCTCCCAGAGGAGAGACGCATCGTCGTCCGGCGCGATGAGGGTCGAGCCGTTGTCGCTGTCTCCGCCTTGGGCGCGGAGGTGGAAGCCTTTCACTTCGCCGGCGGTCGTGTCTTTGAAGATCACGGCAGCGCCGGTGACGAAGCCGCCTGAGCTAACAGAGCTGGTGGCTTGGCCGTCCAAATCGCTGCTCGAGCCGCCGGTGAGGCCGGTAATGCCGAAGCGCAGTTGAGCGGTTTGGGCGAGCAGCGTGTCCGTCTCGGTCTTGCTGTAGAACTCGATCGAGGGCGTGGGAACCGGGCCGCCGAAGCCGGCGCCGCTTTCCTTCACGGTGAGCAGGGCGCTGCCCAGCACGATGGTACGCGTGGGGTTATCGGTGGTGGTGGCGTGGACGCTGAGCCAAAAAGTCTGCTCGGTGTTGTTCGTGCCCAGGTCGAGGTTGCTGGCCGTACCGGTGAAGGCGATGAGCGCGTGTTGCTTGCTCTCGTCGCTCCACGTGGTGGTGTTGAGCGAATCGTCCAGGCTGGCGTCGGTGCCTTGCATCAGCGCAGCGCCAACCCGGCCGCCCGCGGTGTTTGTTTTTACTTCCAGGGTGAGCGAGGCGAAATTGGCCATGCTGAGCAGCTCGTCGCCGCGGTAGACCGCGAGCTCGAATTGCACGTCGGTGCCGCGCCAGATTTCTGGCGCCGCGCTGGTGCGTTCGTCCAGCGCCTGGCTGGTGGCCGCCGTGCCG
>CAWUJC010000525.1:0-2778 GCA_963922355.1 uncultured bacterium
TGCCTCCACCACGGAAGTAATCGCTGGTCGTCACCGATGCCCGGCGAAAGAGCCAGCCAATGATCAGCATAAAAGCAAAGTAGGCCCCCAGGACCAAGAAATCGTAGACGGAAAATGTCGTGTTCATGAAAAAGGCCTTGACCTCCCGCATTGTTTAATATTTATTAATTAGTAGCAAGCAAATTATGGCGCTTTCACTCACATCCTTACCGCGATGCCCTCAGTTGCTGAGTACTAATCGCGTCTGGCGAGCTTACCAAGGTGGTAGAACACTCGACGAGTTGGAAAACCAGCCCGCGCCGCAAGACGGCCACTATCCAGAAGACTGGCTGGCTTCGGACGTTGAAGCCGTGAATCCAAGTGAGATGTCGACCGCTGGCGAAGGTCTGTCCCGCATTAACATCAACGGCGAATCCCACCTCCTACGCGATCTCTATTGTGACGATCCACTCTTCTTCTTCGGCGAAGAACATCTCAACCGCTTTGGCCCCACCCCGAGCTTTTTGGTCAAGTTCATTGATTCGGCGACCCGACTACACCTGCAGGTCCACCCAACTCAGACTTTTTCCCGAACCCACCTCCACTCTCCTTATGGCAAGTTCGAGGCCTATTACGTGCTGAGCGTTCGTCCCGATCAACCTGAAGGTAACGTTTACCTAGGTTTCCAGCGTCCCCCCAGCCGTCAACAACTACGCGGCATGATCGAAGAGCAGAAAATAGATGACCTGCTGAACTGCTTTGACCCGGTTGCCGTGCAAGCCGGTGATGTCGTCGTGGTACCAGGGGGTATGCCGCATGCCCTTGGAGGCGGGGTCTTGCTGGTGGAAATCCTTGAGCCTTCTGATTGGGTGGTTCGTTTTGAATTTTCCCGCGGAGGCCTGCAATTGCCGATCAAAGATCGGTACATGGGGCACGATCTAGATTTTTGCCTTGGTGTCTTCAACCTCCAACCTCACACCAAGGAACATATATCCCGCCACAATTTTTGTTCACCTCAACTCATACTGGAACAAGGCCCCAGCAAGCGCTACCGGCTGATCGGCCCCCAGCAAACCCAGTGCTTCTCCGTTTGGAAAAGCACTTTCCAGGGCAAGGTAACGAGAAGTGTCGAGTCGTTCGCGGTCGGGATCGTCCTGGGCGACACCTGTACCGTGTACGGTCCTGAGGGTGCTCCTCTTGAACTGCGCCCCAATGACCGATTCATCATCCCGCATGGCCAAGAGAGCCTGTCGCTGGAATGTGCGGGACAAGGTGAGATATTAGAGTGTTACTCGCCGGGTGCCCGACCGGAAGAAGAACAATGGATCGCTTCATGAAACGCACGCAGGTTTACCTTCTGATTGGGATGCTGATGCCAACTTGGTTGACTGCAGCCCCGACTTTCAACCCGCTTTTTGGCGACGGTGCTGTCCTCCAACGCAACCACCCTCTTCCCGTCTGGGGACAAGCAAAGCCAAGCGAAACCATCACCGTTAGCTTGGGCAACGACTCCGTGGAAGCCACGGCCGATGAAACAGGAACTTGGCGCGTCGAGTTCCCTGCGCGCGATGCTGGTGGCCCCTACAACTTAGTTGCTAAGAGCGCCACGGGCACGGCCCAAAGCCAAGACGTGATGATAGGTGATGTGTGGCTCTGCACCGGCCAAAGCAACATGTATTGGCCCATGTCCAAATCGCTGGACGCGGAGGCCTCTCTTCAAAAAGTCAAAAACGACAAGCTCCGACTCTTTACGGTGAGTCGTGCTGCGTCAAAAAAACCGCTCGATAAAGTCAGCGGCTCCTGGATGCCAGCCAATCCGCGCACGGCGAGAAACTTCTCGGCTGTCGGTTATTACTTCGGCGAGCGCGTGCAGCAGGAAACAGGTCTACCCATTGGTCTTATTCAGAGCTCCGTCGGAGGCACGCTGGCCAGTAATTGGACGAGTGAAGCTATCCTACGAGAGAATCCCGATTCAGTCTCCCACTTTGAACGCTTTGCCAAAGAGTCGAAGACCTATCCAGAGCGCTTGGCGGCCTACCAAGAAGAACTCAAAACCAATCCCAAAGCCGAAAAGCCCAAGAAACCAGAACGTCGGCAACCCGCCGGCTACTACAATGCCATGATCCATCCTTTGCATGGCTTTCCTATCGCCGGCATCATCTGGTATCAGGGAGAGAGTGATTCCTGGCGCCACCGACATTACGACCGCTTTTTACGTGATCTGATTACCGATTGGCGTTCCCGCTGGCAACAGCCCGAACTCCCCTTCCTCATCGTCCAGCTCGCTGGCTTTAACGGCAAAAAAGGGGTCAACGAGAACTACCCCCCTCTGCGAGAAATCCAGCGCAAGATTGCGAGCGAACCCCACAACGGCTTAGCCGTGGCCATTGATGTGGGCGAGGAAGGTGACATCCATCCCCTGAATAAGAAGCCAGTCGGCGAACGACTTGCTGCCACTGCTTTAGCCCAGGTGTACGGGCAAGACATTCCCTACCATGGTCCTAAGTTGGTCGAAGCCGAGCGGCAAGAGAAGGGGATTACCTTAACGTTTGAATCCGGTAGCGGTGCCTTGGTCGACCGCGACGGGGGCGGCCTCACCGGTTTTGAAGTGGCAGGAACCGACGGCGCCTTCAAACCCGTCTCAGCCACGATCCAAGGCGAGCAAGTCCTTCTTCAAACGCCTAACCCCACCAACGTGTCGCAAATTCGTTATGCCTGGGAGGGTTTTCCCGTCTGCGAGTTTTACCCCGAAGCTGACCTCCCCGCGAGCCCCTTCCTCCACCAAATCTCCAACTAATG
>CAWUJC010000526.1:0-2767 GCA_963922355.1 uncultured bacterium
GATCGCTGTTTACCTTCATTTTGGTGAGCCCAACCTAATTCGACTTTTGGGCCTACATAGCTTAAGCTTGCGGCGATGACGCCGACCGCGAAATCTTCCCCCGCAAATGACGCCCGCCTCTTTCCTATCTGGGTGCTGGCCATGGCCGCACTGGCTTTTTTGGCGGGCTGCACCACGGTGAAGCAGACGACCTCCGTCACTCAGCGCGAAGCTCTGGGCTCCACCGGGTATGATTGGGACGCTTCCGCCGCGCCGGCTGGCCCCGTTACTGTGGACGTCGACCTGACCGAGCAAATGCTCTATGCGTATCGCGACGGTGTCGAAATCGGTCGCGCCAAAATCAGCAGCGGCAAACCGGGGCACGACACCCCCACCGGCACCTTTACGATTTTAGAGAAGAAGCGCTCGCACCGCTCCAGCTCCTGGGGTTCGTATCTACGCAACGGCCAAGTGATTGGCGATGGCCACGCCAAAAACACACCCGCCGGAACCACCTACCGCGGCGCTTCCATGCCTTATATGATGCGACTCACTTGGTCGGGAGTAGCGATGCACATCGGCTATGTCCCCGATCGCCCCGCCTCGCACGGCTGCATCCGCCTGCCCAAGGGCTTTGCGCCGAAGCTATTCTCCGTGGTGAAGATCGGGACCAAGGTTCGCATCTTCGGCGCCCGCCGCGCTCAAGTGGCCTCGCTGTAGCTTCAAGAGATTCCCAACAGCAAATCCCTCGCCCGAGTCAGTTCGCGGCTTGCCTGCCCCCGGATTCGTCTTACGCTGGGGGCATGATCACATCCTCGATCCGCTTCCTTCCGCTTTGTTTGATTCTTGTTACCGCGTGCGGCCAGTCCTCGCCCGCCGCCAATGAGACTCCCGCCCCCGCCGCGGGCACGGCGTCCGCGCCGATGACAGACAACCAACTGGCGTCCTTCCTTCAGGACCGCATGCTGCCGTACACCAAATCCAGCATCGAACAGATGGAAGCGCTACCCTCTGATCAACAAACCACGGTCGACATCGCGATGCAGAATCTGATCAAACAAGTCGGCGCCCTAATCGTCAGCACGCGCAAGGCCGCCGCCATGAAGAAGTTTGATTCCCCCGCCCAATTTCGGCAGCACCTCCTCAACCAAAACAACGCCCTGATTCAGATCAAGCAGGCGTCGTACGAGTCCATCTTTAAGGGTTACATCGGCTTGGCCGACAAAGACATCCTCCCCTCGAAATCGCTCGAAACCTGGCACGACATTCAGACCGTGATTAACCGCAAGATCGGCGAGAACTTCGACCAACTGATCAAGCTCGCCACGGAAGCTCCGGCCGGGGAAGCAGCGCCTTCCGCCGGCACCAAGAAGGAATGAGCGAGCGCTACTTACCATCACCTTTTCTTCTTTGAGAAATCTCACTCATTAGTACAAGTTTTTAATCCACTTCACTTGCAAAGTGGCGATTATGTCCTAACTTAGCCGTGAAATGATTGCATGGTGGGGCTCGCTAGGATTTGTTGAGCAAATCTTTTTCGGCCTGGCTTTAGTCGCCACCGTCCTGGTGCTCATCCAGACGCTCCTCATGCTGATCGGCTCGGACGGAGCTGATCTGGACATTGAACTCGATACCGAGCACGCCAGCGGACTCAAAGCGCTCTCGCTTCAAACCATCTCGGCCTTCCTCTTGGGGATTGGTTGGATTGGTGGCGGGGTTTTTAATCTGACCGGTTCGCTGCTTCTTGCGGTGCTCCTCGGGTGTGTGGCCGGCTTAGGCTTTAGCTCGGTCATCTTCTTTCTCATGCGCTGGGTCCACCAGCTGCGGGAAAAGGGCAACGTCGATCCCCGCAACGCCATTGGCCAAACCGGCAAGGTCTACATCCCTATCCCGGCCAACCGCGAAGGCGAAGGCCAGATCGAAATCAAATTCCAGAATCGCTTCCGGGTGGTGCAAGCCGTGACCAGCGCCACCGAAGCCTTACCGGCCCAGACCGAAGTCCTTGTCGTCGACTTGGCGAAGGACAACGTCATGGTCGTCCGCCCGCTCCACCAGCCGCAACTCTCCACCCCGAAGGAAAAACCCCAACTCCCCCAATAAGCTTATGCCCGGAACCATGCTCATAACAGTCGGCGTCATTCTCGCCGTCATCTTCTTCATCATTATTGTGATCTTCCTGGCCTCCCGGCTACGCCGGTGCCCGTCGGACAAGATCCTCGTGGTGTACGGTAAAACCGGCAGCCGCGAAAAATCCGCCGAGTGTTACCACGGCGGCGCGGCCTTCGTCTGGCCGGTCATCCAGGACTATCAATACCTCGACCTGACGCCGATCCCCATCGACATCGAACTCAAAGGCGCGCTCTCCCAACAGAACATCCGCGTGAACACGCCCAGCACCTTTATGGTCGGCATCAGCACCGAACCCGGGGTGATGGAAAACGCCGCCGAGCGCTTGCTGGGCCTTTCGCTCCAGCAGGTCCGCGACCTGGCGCGTGACATCATCTTCGGCCAGATGCGCGTCGTCATCGCCACGATGCCGATTGAGGAAATTAACTCCGACCGCGACAAGATGGTTGGCAACATCTCCAACGGCGTGGAAGTCGAACTCAAGAAGGTCGGCCTCCGTCTGATCAACGTGAACGTCCAAGACATCACGGACGAAAGCGGCTACATCGACGCCCTGGGCCGCGAAGCCGCCGCCCGCGCGATCAACGACGCCAAGATCAAGGTGGCCGAGCAGGAACGCGACGGCGACATCGGTGCCGCCAACGCCCAGCGCGACCAGCGT
>CAWUJC010000527.1:0-2754 GCA_963922355.1 uncultured bacterium
TTCTGCATGCCCACTTCAATTGAAATGGTGCGCTGCACGTCGCCGCGGGTCTTCAAGAGAAGGCAAACCCAGTAGCCGACGGCAAAACCCACTAGGTGCAGGAGCACCACCGCACCGAGCAAGCGTGGGCCCAGGTGCAGAATGTTGTCGGCATTGGCACCGATGATACTCCCGACAATGAGCGCGACCGTGAGCGCCGCCACCAGCGGAGCCGCCGGGCGGATAAAGTCCACTTTCTCCCGCAAGAAGGTATTCAGCGCCAGCCCAAGCAAGACGGGAAGAATCACCACTTGGACGGTGGTGAGGAAAAGCCCCCAGGCGTTGACCGGGACACGGCTGCCAACGTAAAGCTCGGTCAGCAAAGGCGTGGCCAGCATGGCCAGAAAGGTGGAGGCCGTGGTCATCAGCACGGAGAGCGGCAAGTTGGCCCGGGCCAGAAACGTGACGATGTTCGAAGCCGTACCACCCGGGCAGGAAGCCACGAGAATCAGCCCGACCGCGAACGGCGTGGGTAAGTTCAAGCCATCGGCAATGAGGAAGCCCGCGAGTGGCATGACGGCGTATTGCAAGGCCACGCCGATCCCGAGTTCAAACGGCATGGCCAAAGCACCGCGGAACTCTTCCCAATTCAGATTCAGGCCCATGCCAAGCATGATGATGGCCAGCCCCCAGATGATCTTGGGCTTGTCGAACCAGGTGAAAAGCTCGGGGACGACAAGGGCAAGCCCACCGGCGAGCAGAACCCAAACGGGGAATAAATTAGCGCCGGTTTCCAGCCAGTTTCGCATCGGGCGACGCTACGGAGCTTGGTGCTGCGAAGCAACCCTTAAACGTGGAGGGAAAGGGCAAGCGGGCCGCTAGCGCTTACGTTTGGTGCGCTCGTTTTCCGCGTACTTGGAGTAGAGGAAGGCGAGGAGCAGCACCACGAGGGTCAGCGCTCCGGCGCTCAACAGGCGGTACAGTGTATCGAAGCCCCAGAGGTCAAAAATCCCAAAACGCAGCAGAGACAGAGCAAGAATAATGAGGCCAAACCAGCGGAGCAGGCGCTCTCGGAAGAGGAAGCCGCCACCCAGGACGACCAGTGCGGTCAGCGCCCAGGCAATCGTCAGATAGCTGGCGCCGAGTTGGGCCTCGATCAGTCTTGAGGCTTGCACCCAGAGGGCAAAGACGCCGAAGAGCCGCAGGCAGAAAATGGCGATCTTCTCCCAGTCGCGTCGTTCTTGGCGTTGGCCATTCGTTTCGCCGGTCAGTTCGGGCAACTGGGCACGAACTCGCCGCGTGAGCACGGGAGCGAAGAGGATCAAGCCCAAGCCAAGCCAGTTGGGCCAGTGTAGGGCGGAGGCGGACGCGAAGGGATTCATCCAGATACCCAGCGCAATAATGAAGTAGAGCGCGGTGCTGAGAAAGCGGAGGTTCTGCATGCGCCAACCGTTGGTGGCCAGGATGGCGAAGCCCAGCAGAGCAAAAACCCAGCCGCGTTCGGTGTCGGGCACATAGGCGTTGATCAGCCGCACGCCGAGGAAAACCGCGACGAGGCGGTAGGCACTGGCGGCGTACTGAATCAGCGAGACCCAGGCGCGGTAGGCAGACGACACGGGGTCGGAGAGCTTGGCCAGGACGCGGGGCAGGAGGGTTTCCGCCGCTAGGGCTAGGCCGATCATGGTCGCGGTGGGGAAGAGGGCCGCCGGCCAACTGATGCCCTCTCCTGCTCGGATGAAGAGTTCGATAATGGCGGCCAGGACCAGGCTCTGTCCCAGCGTCGCCAGCAGCCATTCCCGCCGCCAGACACCGTAAGCGCTGAGGCCCAGGGTGAGGCCCGAGGCGACTAGCATCCAGGTATTCGCGTCGACACGGGGCTCCAGCCAAACGTAGAGGATGCCGGTGACGGCGGCGGCATCAATCAGCCGCATGGCTAAGGAGAAATCCTCATTGCGCAGCACCCGGGTGCGTTGCCACCAGGTACTCAGCATGAGACCAATGATGACAAGGGCTGCCGGTTGCCACCAGTGCGGAGCCAGGGCGGGGTCTTTGGCGTAGGCCAAGAGCGGGCCGACCAGATTGGTGGCAGCCAGGAGAAAATAGAGTTGGCTGAGGTAAGTCAGGGTGGGGATTTGGTGCCAGCGTGTGCTGACGGTCAGCGCCAGCGCGATGACACCAAGAGTCGGCCAGATGATTTCTGGCGGGAGAATTTCGTGCAGCCATTGGTAGCCCAAAGCCAGCGCCAGGGCGCTCAGCCAGCCGATGTCGGCGGGGGTCCATTTGTTGATCGCCAGGGTCTGGTGCTGCGCCCACCACGCTCCCCAAAAAAGCAGGGCGACGCACAGGCCCATCACCCAACTGACGCTCCCGAGTAAAATGAGACCGCCGGCAATGGCGAGCACGATCGCCCCCAGCAAGTGGGTGGCCACGCGTAACAGGTACGAGGTGCTGCCGACGGCAAAGAGGAGGACCACCGCAAACTCCACACTGAGCAAAAGGAGCCGCTGATCGCCCTGGTAAAGCATGACCAAGGCGCAGGTCAGCAAGCCGAGACCATTGGCCGAGAACCAGTCCACTTGTTCCTGCCGCCAAGACGTCTCGCGGTGGTGGAACTTAGCCCACCAGCCGGAGAAGAGGAGAATCGCCGCCGTGCCCAAGGCCGCCGGTGCGCTGATTTGCTCCATCCGCAAGGCATAGAGAGCCGTGCCGGTGACGCAGGGCGCCAGGACCAGGCTGGCGTAACGCAGCACGCGGTTGCCGGTCGTGGTCGCTGTC
>CAWUJC010000528.1:0-2748 GCA_963922355.1 uncultured bacterium
GGTGCCGCTCATCATCCAGGTGACGCACGATAACTATCCCGCACATCGGCGAGGCTATCTCTTTTCCAAGACGGCGCTCATCCGCATCATGGTGGCCGTCATTTTTGGCGACTTGGCCGGCCGCTTCTTGACCGACAACTACGCGGCCTTCCCTTGGGTGGTTGGGGTGTTTGCCGTGGCCATGTACATTGCTGGTTGGCTGTTGATTGAGATTCCCTCCGGGCCGATCAAGCCGGGGAAGCAACCGCATCCCTTGGTTGGGGTGAAGATTCTGCGGGAAGACGTGCTCTTCCGGAACATCCTGCTCGCCTGGTTTGTGATGGGCTTCGGCAACTTGATGCTGATTGCCCTGCGCGTCGAGTACATCGGCAACCCGGTGCATGGCTTTGAAATGACGGCGGCTTGGGTGGCGTTCCTCACGGTGGTGGTGCCGAGTATCTCCCGGCTCTTGTCCTCGGTCATTTGGGGAAAGCTCTTCGACCGGATGAATTTCTTTGTTCTGCGTGTATTGATCAACTGCTTCTTTGGCGCGGCGATCCTCTGTTATTTCCTCACGCATGAGCTCTACATGCTCATCATAGGTTCGGTGCTCTTTGGCGTGGCGCGGGGCGGTGGCGAGATCGCCTGGAGCTTGTGGGTGACCAAATTCGCCAAGCCGGAGAACGTGGCTGACTACATGGCGGTTCACACCTTCCTCACCGGCGTGCGTGGCTTTACAGCTCCCTTTGTGGCCTTTTATGCGTTGGACATCGTCTCCTTCCAAACCTTGGCCTGGGTTGGCTTTGGGATGACGGCGCTCTCCAGCTTGATGATTTGGCCGCAGAAAGGCTCGCAGAAACCGATCGATGACGACGAAACCCTGAGTCGCTCAGGCGTGACGGAATAACGTTGCCATCACCGAGAGGGCTCATTCGTTTTGCTGCTGGTGAATCCTTACACTTCTTTCTTCCAGCGTTGGACATTCGCGCTCGCCGCCGTATCTTGCGGCCTGCTGGTCGGGTGTGCCGAAAGCGAAGCCCCGACCACGGTTGAGAAACATCCCAAGCTCATGTCTGATTCCCACCCCGCCAATCGCCTCGCCGACGAGAAATCGCCCTACCTCCTTCAACACGCGCACAATCCGGTGGATTGGTATCCTTGGGGCGACGAGGCCTTCGCCAAAGCGAAGGAGGAGAACAAACTCATCTTCCTGAGTGTGGGCTACTCCACCTGCCACTGGTGCCACGTGATGGAGCGGGAATCCTTCGAGAATCCGGCCACCGCCAAGCTGATGAACGAGAACTTCGTCAATATCAAGGTGGATCGGGAAGAGCGGCCCGACGTTGATGCCTTGTACATGCGCTTTGTCCAGGCGACAACCGGCCAGGGCGGCTGGCCAATGAGCGTTTGGTTAACCCCGGAGCTGAAGCCGGTGGTGGGGGGAACCTACTTCCCGCCGGTTGATGCCCACGGACGGGCGGGTTTCCCCCGCGTGCTCACCCAACTTGCCAATCTCTGGAAGACCGAGCCGGAAAAAATGATCGCCCAAGCCGAGCAGGTGACCGACGCGCTCAGCAGCCACTTTGCTTCCGGCGGCAATGCGCCCGGGGCGATTGAAAAGGAGAAGGTTCTGAGCCGCGCCTACGATTCCTTTGCACAGAATTTTGATGGCAGCCTCGGCGGCTTTGGCGCGGCACCCAAGTTTCCGCGCCCGACCGTGCTCCTCTTTCTGCATCGTGAGTACGCGCGGCTCGGCTCGCATACCGAGGAAGGGCGCAATGCGATGGAAATGTCGCTCGCCACGCTGGATGCCATGGCGGCGGGCGGAATGCACGATCACCTCGGCGGGGGCTTCCATCGCTACTCGGTCGACGAGTATTGGCACATCCCGCATTACGAGAAGATGCTTTACGATCAAGCCCAGCTCGCGCTGGCTTATGTGGAGGCTTATCAGATCACGGGCGAAGCCAAGTACGCCGACGTGACCCGCGATATTCTCGACTATGTTTTGCGCGACATGACCTCGCCCGAAGGCGGCTTCTACTCGGCGGAGGATGCGGACAGCCTCGCTACGCCGGACGCGGATCAGAAGAAAGAAGGTGCTTTCTATGTCTGGACCAAGGCGGAACTGGACGAGGCCTTGGGCGACGACGCCCGTCTCTTTAACGCGGCCTACGGGGTGGAAGAGCACGGCAATGCCCGGCCGGAAAGCGATCCGCACGGTGAGCTGAGCGGTACCAATACGTTGTACCGGCGGTGGAGTGATGCGCAGTTGGCCGAGGTCTTCAAACTCACCCCCAAGCAGGTGAAAGAGAAGCTCGCTGCCGCTCAGGCCACACTCTTTAAGCTTCGTCACCAGCGCCCTCATCCGCATCTGGACGATAAAGTGCTCACGGCCTGGAACGGCTTGATGATTGCGGCCTTCGCGCGAGCCGGGGCGGTACTCAACGAGCCGAAATACGTGGCGGCCGCGGAGAAGGCCATCGGTTTCATTCGCGAGCAGATGCTGGTGGACGGCGAGCTGCTGCGCAGCTACCGCGAAGGGCCGAGCGACATCCCCGGCTTTGCCGACGATTACGCCGCCTACATCTGGGGCTTGCTCGAGGCGTACCAAGTCACCGGGAAGGTGGCTTACTTGAAGTTGGCCGAAGAGCTGCAAACCAAGCAGATCGAACTCTTTTACGATAAAATCGGCGGGGGCTTCTTTACTCACTCGGGTCGAGACAAGAGCGTGTTGATGCGCTTCAAGGAAGACTACGACGCCGCGGA
>CAWUJC010000529.1:0-2745 GCA_963922355.1 uncultured bacterium
GTGGCGGCTTCGCCCGCACCCGCGCCGAGCGTGAATTAAACCTTTAGAGACAACCCGAAGACCCAAGCCAAAGACAGAACACCATCCCCTTCAGAGGACCCGACCATGAAACACATCCCCATTAATCACCACCCGATGCTGTCCCGCTCGATGCTGGTTTTGCTGGCCGTGCTGGGCGCCGCCTTGCTCGCGCTCACTGGCTGCTCCAGCACAGAAGACGGCAAGCCGACCTACACCTTTGCCGATAGCGACAGCGGTTACTATCAGGACGGCGACATGATTCTCCCGCAGCGTCTCTCTGGCTTTAATCCCGAAACGGACGTGGACTACGACACGATGCGCGCCCAGACGATTTACTTTGGCTTCGACAGCACGACGATCGCCGCCAGCCAGCGTCGCAAACTCGATCAAATCCAGGAATGGATGGCCTCGAACCCGGGCAAGCAGATCCTGCTGGCCGGTCACACGGATGATCGCGGCACGCTGGAGTATAATCGCGGGCTGGGTGAACGCCGCGCCCAAGCGGTGCGCGATTACCTCATCGGCCTTGGTGCCAATGCTGGCTCGCTCCACACGATCAGTTACGGTGAAGAACGCCCCGAGTCTTTCGGCACGACCGAGAACGACTACGCGAAGAATCGCCGCGTCCAGGTCGGCGTGATCATGAACTAGGCAGCGTGACGCTGCACCCAGTTTTTCGGAGGGCGGAGCTTCTGCTCCGCCGCGCGAAGTCGCTTGCTTTCTCGAAGCGAGGGTAGGGCGCTCTGTCCCAGAGCGCCTACTTATGTACCCTATTTATAAACTGAGGCGGGCTAGGGACAGCCCGCCCTACCTTGGCTTGGCAATGTTGGTGTGACGCATAAAAAAAAGGAGGCCCGAAGGGACCTCCTTTTTTTGTGTCAAGATGTGACGACGTGATTAGCTGTAAAGCTCGGCCACTTTGTCCCAGTTGACCACGCTCCAGAAAGCCTTGAGGTAATCCGGGCGGCGGTTCTGGTACTTGAGGTAGTAGGCGTGCTCCCAAACGTCGCAACCGAGGAGCGGGGTTTCGCCGTCCATCAGCGGGCTGTCCTGGTTGGGGGTGGAGGTAACTTCGAGTTCACCGGCCTTGTTCTTGATCAGCCAAGCCCAGCCGGAGCCGAAACGGGTCGCGCCCGCGGCTTCGAACTTTTCCTTGAAGGCGTCGAAGCTACCGAAGGTGCTGTCGATCGCGCTGGCGAGGTCACCCGTCGGGGTGCTGCTGCCGCCCGGGGTGAGCAGGGTCCAGAAAAGGGTGTGGTTGGCGTGGCCGCCACCGTTGTTGCGGACCGCGGTGCGGATGTTCTCCGGCACAGAGCCGAGGTCACTGATGAGGTCTTCGATGCTTTTGCTGCCGAGGTCGGTGCCTTCGATGGCGGCGTTCAGCTTGGTCACGTACGTGGCGTGGTGCTTGTCGTGATGGATTTCCATCGTCGTCGCGTCGATGTGCGGTTCAAGAGCGTCCTTGGCGTAAGGAAGTTCGGGTAAGGTGTAAGCCATGATATTCCCTGGTTTGGTTGGTTCTATGTTACAAATCCGCCGATCTCCCGAGGAGACCGTTATCAGCGGGAAAATCAACTAACCATGCCCCGACCACATTGCAACCCCTGGGCTAGGAAAACCCAAAAGACAAACGCTCAAAACGCAAATGATGTTGGCCCTCGTCTGGATCCAACGTCACGTTGGTCACGTTTGCCTAGCGTCCGAGCTTGCCCAGCGCCTTGCTGGTCGAATTGGGCAGGCCGGAGAGCATCAGAATCGCCGCGCCAAGCACAGTGCCGGCAATCGGCATGGGAATACCGGCGGCGGTTGCGCCGATCAGCGCCTTCAGCGCAGCCCAGCCGGTCGTATCGCCAGCCTGTTGTTTTTGAATGCCGAAGACCACGACAAAAGTGGAAACGAAGGCACCCAGCGCGACCAGGAAGGTGAGGAGAAAGCCGGTCGGGACATTGATGCCGAAGGCCGCGACGTCGATGCCGATAATGGCCAAGCCGCTGCCGGGGTGAAAAAAAGATTTGCTGGTGGGGCCTGCCTGGGCGCTGTCCCCGGTTTGCTGCGAACCCGCCCCGTGATCGCCTTCGTTGGGCAGGCGTTGCACGATTTCTGTCTCCACCGGGCGGGCGGCAGATTCAGGCGGCGGGGGAGGATTGCTCATCACGGGCACATGGGTTAGACGTTTCGGCGTTGCTTTCCTTCACCGAACCTACCACCATCGTGGAGGCCGTGCAGCAATTAGATACCTACGACAATGCGGATTTTGACCGCGGCGCCTCGCGGATCAAGGAAATCGCCTGGGTGCTGGTGCGCTGGGTTTTCTTTGAGACGGCGCTGCCCTGGCCGTCGGCTTTCAAAGCCAGCCTCTTGCGGGCTTTTGGCGCGACCATCGGGCGCGGGGTGGTCATCCGCCCGCGCTTTAGCGTGTCTTTTCCGTGGCGCCTGAAGGTGGGAAATTTTTGTTGGATTGGCGAGGGCGTTCGCATGCTCAGCGTGGCGGAGGTCGAGATCGGTGCCCACGTCTGCATCTCGCAAGAAAGTTACCTCTGCACCGGCTCACACGATTACAAGCGCGAGGACTTTCGGCTGATCACGAAGCCCATCCTCATCGGCAATCATAGCTGGGTGGGGGCGCGTTGCTTCCTGGCCCCCGGCGTGGAACTGGGCGAAGGGGCCGTGGCGGCGGCGGGCAGCGTGGTCACCAAATCTGTGCCGCCGCGCCAAATCGTGCAG
>CAWUJC010000530.1:0-2740 GCA_963922355.1 uncultured bacterium
CAGGACAAGTTCGACCTCCCGCCGGGAGCCAACGCTGCCAGTGTCCACCTCACCAAAGAGTTCGCGGCGAATCATCCCCAGCGCCCGCCCTCCATTGGCCAAGAGCCGGTCATGGTCTTCACCGTAAATGAGACGAGTTGGCGAGATCGCATGCCTCCGTGGGTGAGCGGAATCTTCACCGACAACTTATTACCGAATGGCCGTGAGAAGTTTTCCAACTAAAGCGTCAAAAGTCTCAGTAGGTATTCTCGCAATGAAACTCTATCCGGCTTGCGTTCTCCTGCCGGATTTGATTCAGTCACGCCCAAGGAAACCGGAAACCTCATGCCCACCCTGGACAATCCACCGACGGAAGAGGCCACCTGCTGCGCACTGTGCGGCCGGGAGGATGACTTGACGGTCCACCACCTGATTCCCAAGAGCCGGCACAACAAGCCGAGGATGCTCAAACGCTACGATCGCAAGTTCATGCGCAGCCACACGGCCCTGATTTGCGCCCCCTGCCACAAGCACCTGCACAAGACGCTGAGTGAGCAAGAGATGGCGGAAAACTATCACGAGGTGGAGTTGCTCGCCGCCCATCCCGCAATCGCGAAGTTCGTGAAGTGGATTCGCAAACGGCCGCCCGGTTGGCGACCGTAGAGTTGAGGCAAATCTACCCTAACACGCTAATCCTTCCCTGCTCCGGCACTCTCACGCGTTGCGGCATGATTCCACCCGCGAAGAGTCAGGCGTTCGTTGATGTGCTCCGGGCCGGACGTATCCAGCCAGTCCTGCCCAGAATGGAACTGCGCGAGGACGGTCTTACGCGTATGGGGCGAAGTGTTGGCCAACGAACCATGGAGCGTGAAGTAATGGAAGAAGGCGACATCGCCCGGTTCCGCTTCGAGAGCCACGGCGCCATCTCCTTCCACAGGATATTCATCTAAGAACGTCGAGGCGGTCTGGCCAGAAGTGCCTTCCACCCGACCATGTTGGTGCGACCCGGGATAGACCCGTAAGCAGCCCATCTCGTCAGTTGCGTTGCTGACATGGATGATGCCCGCGATCATGGAATCCTTCACCGTCGGGAAGTAGCTCCAATCCTGGTGCATGGGGAAAGGCGCCCCCTTACCCTCCGGCTTCTGAAAGAGCTTCGTGTGATGCAACACAATGTCCGGCCCGAGAATCGCCTCGGCCACATCCAGCAAGGCCGGATTAAGCAGGGCTTGCAGCCAAAGAGCGGAATACTGCTGGACGTTATGGGTATGGAGAACCACGTTTTGCGTCGCCCCCAGGCGTTCCATCTCGGGTCCCTGCCACCTAGCGTCCGCACTTTCGCCACGCTGAGAGAGTTGCGCCACGATGCGGTCGAAATCGGCTTCCAACTCCTCCACCTGCTCGAGAGAAAAGACGCCTTTGGCCAGGTAGTAGCCATTTTCTTCAAAAAATGTGTAAATTTCAGTTTTGGGTGATTCTAGTGTCGCTGCCATAGTGAATTGATTATTAACGTGCTAGGCTGAATTAAGGAATAGACAGAAAGGACATTTTTCTGCTTAAAACGGCCATGCCTGACGATTACCCTAGCCGTCCACTCCCTGCTCCTCCCTGGGAGGACGTCACGGGTAACCACCAACTCCGCCTGGAAGCCGGGTCGTACTGCAACTTTTCTCTCACCCCGACCAACTCGCCGCATTGGCATAACTACTACGAAATCTGCCTAGTGCTGGCGGGACGTGGGCTCTACCACCATGGGGGCCACAGCTATCCACTGGAAGCTGGCGATCTCTTTGTCGCAGATCCCCAGGTCATCCATGAAATCACCTCCCACGAGACGCGTGATTTAGCCCTCGTCTTTCTCAACGCCCATTTGCAATCCACCTCCCAAGAATCCTCGAGCAACTCCGTCGACCGTTGCCTCGAGTCTTTCCTCCGTGGACATGTCATCCATCGTTCTGGCCAACAGCATCTGCAACATTTTGCCGAAGGGATTGACCAGGCTGCGGCACAAGGCGCCATGCAACCCTACTTTGCGACGCAACAACTCTACCTGTTGGGTTTAGCCATGCTGACGGCGTTGGCCAAAGACGCGCCCACTCCGATCTCTCCCTCCCCGA
Organism: uncultured bacterium; assembly: GCA_963922355.1. GTDB lineage: Bacteria > Verrucomicrobiota > Verrucomicrobiia > Methylacidiphilales > UBA1321 > CAWUJC01. Next base: position 2,097 of record CAWUJC010000530.1, read on the forward strand.
CAGTATCGCACCCCACCATCCAGGCTGCCTTGTCTTGGATCGACTCGCATCTAGACACCCCTCTCACCGTCACCGAAATCGCCGCCGCCGTCCATTGTTCTCCCCGCACGCTTCGACGCCTCTTTCAACAACATCTCGGAACGCGCATCATTCAAGTGGTGCATGAGCGCAAACTGACCTCAGCCTGCCACCTGCTCATGATGCGTTTTCCGGTTTGGGAAGTAGCAGAACGTTGCGGCATGGAATCGCCCACCCATTTCAGCCGACTCTTCAAGCAACACTTCGGCCTCTCCCCCAAGGCGTATCAGCTCCGCTATGCCCCGCACGAAACCGTAAGCCAAAGCCACTTTCAGCCCGGCTAAGTCTGTCTACTATTCCGTAACGCCTTCCACCCGGAAGCCGAGGCGCCGGAGGATTTCCGTCACGTGCGCGGGTTTGTCGCCCTGCAGGAGAATTTCGGAGCGGTCAAAGCTTCCGCCCACGCCCAACATCCCGCGGAGCTGCTTGGCCAATTCGCCCATCTTAACGGCGTTAAATTCGGGCAGTTCGCGAAAGCCGGAGACAATGATGACCGCTTTGCCACCTCGCCCCTTGGTTTCACGACGTAAGACCACCCGACCGCGAGAATTGGGCGTGGCGGCTGG
>CAWUJC010000531.1:0-2730 GCA_963922355.1 uncultured bacterium
ACGATCAAGACTAGGTTTGAGTTGTTCCAGGCGGCGAGCAATGGCGGGCCAATCCTTAGCCGTTGGGTCGAGAAATTGATTAAGCTCAAAGTAGTGGTGCTTACCGTTCGTCGAGCTCATCTCCTTCTGAATATCGGCCAGTAGCACCATGCCGTTCTCCTCGTCCGGGACAGGTTGGATGTCGAGGAGGAGTTCAGAGACGTCGGGCGGGGGATCGTCGCGAAAGGCATCCCAGGTGGCGTAGCCCAAGACCAGAAAGGCAAAACAGGAGCCGATCAGTACCCATTGGGTAAGCGTGCGGCGCTGGTAGAATTTAGCGATGGGATTGCGAACCGTCGGGGGCATGTTTATCTCTCCGGCAATGGGATCTCCACCACGATGTCGTGAGGTTCTTGGTAGCGCGGAGCATCTCCCGGAAGGCCGCCTTCGTCGGTCAGGTTTCTGCCGATCGACCAGACCTTGCGTTCTTCCCGGTCGTAGCGCAGGGGCTCGCCGTCCATGGGGTCGAGCGGCAGAGCGTCGATGTAGTCCGGGACGAGTTGATCGAGCGACTCGGGTAGCTCCCCGTCGTGTTGGTTAGCGTAGCCAGCCAGGGCCAAGCCGACGCGGGTGGTGGCAAAGTTAGCCTCCAGTTTGCGGGTCTTTTCTAACAGGCTTTGAAACATGTAACCCCAGACAAACTCATTACCCCAGTAGTTGTAGGGGCCAATGCCGCGATGGCTGATTTTTTTGCTGTAAGGCCAGTCCATCCGGGCATACGGCCTGTCGACGTTGGCGAGCGCTTCCCGGAGGAGCGGGCCCAAGTGCTTCAGCGTCCGGTTAGGTTTGTAGAAGATGGGAGCAAAGGGGCCGTACTCGCATTGCGCCAGATTCTGGACGTAGGCGTTGCCGCTGGTGATCATGAGGAACACTTCCGTTTTAAACATGCGATGTAGGTCGTCTGCCGTGGGCTGGCAGCTTTTGATCTGTTCATTTCGCTGCCGCGTTACGGTGGGACTTGGTGCCAGCTCGAGCAAGAGTTCATTCACATCGTTCAAGCCGATCGCGGATCCAGCGATGCCGATATAGAAGCCATCAACGGAGGTTTCTTCGGTCTGCAGGCGCTGGCCGAGCCGAAGATTGAGTAAGATATCCTCCCAGGCGGTGTTTGGACGTTGTTCGTGGAAGCCTAATTTAACGCGGGTGGAGAGGATGCGCATAATGCCTAAGCTGTGGCCGCCACCGACGAGAATGGCCTCCAGGTCCCAGAGCGTATTGGCTTGGAAGCTTGGCCGGGCGAGCGCATCGGGCAGGCGGGCGAGCGGAGCCTGCATTTTTTTCAGTCGCGCTCCAATGGCTTCCCAGTCTACCGGGGAGTCGGAATCATCAACATGGAAGAGTTCATCTAACGTGGGCTCTTGATCAATAGCGGCTAGCTCCTCACCAATCTCCTCCAGCAGCACCAACCCGTTGTCCTCATCTGGTACGGGGTGAATCTTGATCAGGAGGTCAGAGACGTCGGGCGGGGGATCGTCGCGAAAGGCATCCCAGGTGGCATAGCCCAGGATGATGAAGGCAAAACAGGAGGCGATGAACGCCCACTGGGTAGGCGTGCGGCGCTGGTAGAACTCAGCGATTGGATTGCGAACCGTGCGTGGCATCTTTAGTCCTTGGGTAACGGTATCTCCACAACATCGTCTAGCGCCTTGGTTGGCGTCGCTCTTTCTCCGTTGTCGTCGATACAGTTGAAGCAAATCGACCAGATTATTCTTTTGTCTCGATTGTACCGCAGGGGTTGGTGATCCATGAGGTCTACCGGAATCTCGTCGATATAATCCGGAACTAGTTCTGCCAAGTCTTGCGGCAGCTCTCCTTCGTGTTGATTGGCATAACCTGCGATGGCTAAAGAGAGGCGCGCCATCGATAAGTCGGTTTTGATGAGATAGAACATCCGCATCAGAATCTTGGGGTGGGAGAAGTTGTAGTCTTTCCCCACGTGATTGATGTAGTTCGTGGAATAGACGTAGTTCTCGAGTTTGCCTTCGATGGAATAGTCATGGTTTCTCCACGGTTTTTCTAGATTAGCGATCGCTTCCCGGTAAACATTCGCCAACAACTGGAGGGATCGATTCGGTTTATAGACAACAGGGGCAAGAGGGCCGTATTCCCCGTCAGCCGTGTTTTGGAAGTGTGAATCTAAGTGTTTCATCAAAAAGAAATCAGTGAGGAGAAGTCTTCGGATCTCTTCAGAAGTGGGCTGAAGGTGTTTGATTTGATCAGTTCTCTTCCGCGTTGTGGTTGGATTTGGGGTCAACTCAAAGGCGTAGGCTTGGATGATTTGTTTAGCTTGGCGAACTCTTGTTGTCGTGCCGATGACTCCAAAGTACGCGGTATCTCCCGTGTAGATGTGATGGCAAATCGAGAGATTTAGGAGGAGGTCTTGCCAGGCTTTCTCATGCTGATCTCCATGACAGGCCAGGAGACTGCGGACCAAGAGAATTTCGCTGATGTTGCTCCATTCATAGAGACCTAAGGGGCTAGCATATGGGTCTTGGAGGTTAGTGGAGACAAAGGTGGGCTTGTTGGCCACAAAAGTAAGTTTTGATAGAGGAGTCTCAAATTTTTCAATGTTGCTGGCGATGGTCGGCCAATCTAGGACGCGATTTCCGTTGTGGTTGCTTAAGACATCATCGAAGAGAGAAGATTCATAGCCAACTTGGACGAGTTCTTGCCAAACCTGGTCTATTAAAG
>CAWUJC010000532.1:0-2724 GCA_963922355.1 uncultured bacterium
TACCCGCCTTACTAGGCATGGACTTCGCCGGCACGGTGGAAGCGGTTGGCGAAGGAGCCAACTTTGCGGTGGGGGATGAAGTCTACGGCTGCGCAGGTGGTCTGGCCGATTTACCCGGGACATTGGCCGAATACATTGTGGCGGACGCCAAGCTCGTCGCCAAGAAGCCCACGAACCTCTCCATGCGCGAAGCTGCGGCTCTTCCTTTAGTTGGAATCACCGCCTACGAAGGCTTGATGCGCGCCGGGATCAAAGCCGGGCAACGTGTGTTAGTCCACGGCGGTTCGGGCGGCGTCGGCCATGTCGCCCTTCAACTGGCCAAGCACTTCGGCGCGGATGTCTACGCCACCGGGGGTGGCGACAAGCAACTCGCGCTCATCGAAAAACTCGGTGCTACCGCGATCAACTACAAGACGGAGTCGGTGGGGCAATACGTCACCCAGCACACCAACGGCGCAGGTTTTGAGGTCATCTTCGATTCCGTCGGCGGCGCCAACATGGCCAACTCGTTTGAAGCCGCCGCGCTCAATGGCCAGATCGCTTCGACCGTTTCGTTATGCGAGCTGGACCTAACCACCGCGCATTTCAAGGGCCTTTCCCTCCATGTCGTCTTCATGCTCATTCCCATGTTGCATAATTTCCAGCGCGACGTGCATGCCAAGATCCTTCATGAGCTGGCCAAGTTTGCAGAAGCCGGCGCCCTCACACCTGTCCTCGACGAGAACCGCTACGCCCTCGATCAAGCGAGCGAGGCCTATGCTCGACTAGAAAGCAAACAGGGTATGGGCAAAGTCGTTATCGAAAACCTCTAACCACAACAACCCATGAAAACTCCGATCACCTTAGCCGTCGTTAGCCTCATCCACTTCAACTCCCTCGCCCTAGCCGAGACACCCAAAGAGAGTTCAAACACGGAAGTTCTGCTGGTTTCCGAGGTGAAGTGGGAGCCGCTTAATCCCGCCCGTGGGGACAAGAGTCCGCAGGCTGGCACGCTTTGGGGTGATCGGAAGAAGGAAGTGCCAACCGGCTTCTTGGCCAAGTTCATCGACGGTTTTTCGTCACCGCCTCACATCCACAACATCACGTACCGGGCGGTGGTGATCAGCGGCATCATCTACAACGGCGATGAGAAAGCACCAAAAATGTGGATGTCTCCTGGCTCCTTCTGGACGCAACCGAAGGGCCAAATTCACATCACCGCGGCCAAGGGAAAGCACAACATGGCCCTCGTCGAAGTCGATCTAGGCCCTTACCTTGTCCAACACACCCATGAGGCTTTTGACGATGGCGAAAAGCCGATCAACATCGACGCCTCCAACGTCGTTTGGGTTCCATTAACTGGCGATAAGTCTTCTGCTAATGACCCTCACATCGCCTACCTGTGGGGCAACCTCGAGAAGGGCCAATCGAACGGAACCTTTCTCAAACTCCCCGCCAGTTTTAAGGGAATGATTGAGAGCAAGGGCGAATCCTTTCATGGCGTGGTCATTGAAGGTAAACCCCAATACTTAGGGGCAACGCCTAAGGTGATGGAGCCTGGCAGTTACTTTGGTTCGCAAGGGGACGCCACGCATCCCGTCGCTTCGGATGCCAAGGACGAGACGATTCTCTACATCCGCACCAACGGACCTTATACCGTAACTTCTCAGTAGGCAGCTTGAACGTTGCTCCCCCCTGGCTCTACGATCTGGGGATGTCCCCTTTCGCATACGCCCATCGGGAATCTACCAAACCTAGGTCCTACCTCAGTCAGGATGCTTGCTAAGGTTGATATTCATCAGGAGAGCGATCTGAGACGAATTGGCGCCGTCCAGGCCTTCGAGTTGGTGCGAGAGGATGGGCTCAATCCCAGCTTGATTCTACTCGATGCGATGGAAGGAGCCCTTACCGGCCAGAAATGGAATGAACTCTCCATAGAGAAGCGACTGGAATTGGATACCCTGGTCAACTTCAAGCGGGATCTGGAAGAGTTGCGCCATGTAGGCAAGAAACGTCGCTAAAGGGCGCCGAGCGGAACGTCTTATATCATTTGTTCCATTCACATACGACCGAAACTGAAGACCTCATAAGTAGTTTGACACTCTTTCTAGGATCAAATACCTAAAGCAAGAGAAAACTCTTGGGACTATCCAAAACTATAGGCTATCCATCTATTTCTACGGCTACTTCTGCCAAAGACCATATTGAATTCCGTCGAGGATATAGATCGCCCAAGTCCCGGTTTTTCCCTGTTTGGTTGGTGGATAAGCGATCATGGCTCCGGCGGCCTTAGCTTTCTTGACCGCTTCATTGATGTCATCGACCTCAAAATAGAGACGCGTAATCGGCTTCTCATGCTCAGCCATAGGCGCACGAACACCGATCATGGTTCCGTTGGCTGTGGTCGCGACTTTGGCGTTTCCGAGTTCAGCAACCTCATTCCCAAACTTCAGACCATACACCTGCTCCAAAAGACTACACTGCTGCTCAACAGCTTCCGAAACTATCTCCACATAATGCGCCTTTATCTCGATCACCGCTTGAGCGACCGGTGGAAATCCGACAATTATAAGACAGCAAAAGACAGCCATGATTCCACCACGTAAATTCAGCAACTTATTCATCCTTACTTCTCCATACAGGTTTGTGTCTTCACGTCATCCTATTGACTGGCGCCTATGCCTGTCACTTTCATCTTTTAGCGGTGAATGTACAATTTTCGTCGCCGGCAACGATTACGGTTGG
>CAWUJC010000533.1:0-2716 GCA_963922355.1 uncultured bacterium
TGACGCTGGGCTCAATTGGAGCAGGCGGATATCTTAGCGCTCAGTCCAACAAAAAAGGCGGACCTTTCTTGATCCGCCCTCTTTGAGTTTTGGGAAATTTGCCCTTTGGACCTTTATTAGGACGAGACCGGCTTGATGCGCAAGTGTTGGTAAAGCGGCGCGGCCTCGGGCGGCGCGGGCACCTTGCCGGTCAGGATGTCCCGGGTGGTGATCCCCTTACCGTAGAACTTGCGGTTGGCCTCCTTGTCGGTGTCGAGCAGGCTGCCTTCCAAGGCCACGCCGGCAAAGGCGCCGTCCGTTTCCTGGTAGACGTAGATGTCTGCGTCCGGGCGGTTGGAATAGGCCGCCGCCTCGGCGTTACTCGGGCCTGCGGTCGCCGTGGCACTGGCCCCCACGCCCAGCTTGCTGTTGCTGGAGAAGGAGCGCACTGCCGCCTCGGTGTTTAGCACCAAGACCATCCGGGAAATCTGGACGCCGAGCTGCGCGCCCACGCCAAAGTCACCAGCATCGATGGCCAGCGGAGCTGACCAACCGGTGGGCGTCTTGACGATCAGCACGCCGTCTCCGCCGGAGCCGCTCACAATCACGCCCGCTTTGGTCACTTTCAGGATCGCCAACCCTTTGGCGTTCTCAATGACCTGACGCGGAATTCCACGCTTGGTCGAAGTCGCTTTGAGGTCTTCAACGATGGAAATGGCCTGATCAATGTTTTCCTTCAGCTCGCTGTTAGAGCGTTTCTCGATCTGTTTGACCTCGTTGGTCTTAAACTTGGGGTTCGTGGCCAATTGGTCACCGGCCGAGCAGGGTAAGGCCGAAACGGCTAAGCCCATGCCCCCCGCCAGCAGGACCATGGCAAGGCCGCCGGCTAAATCGTGCAACAAGTTGGAAGGGTTAATCTTAGGAGAATTCTTGGATGGTGTCTTCATGTTCTGTCGTGTCTCTGAGGAGGAAGCTACTGCCTGAGCTGTAACGATCCACATACCCTAGACGCTTTTTTACGCGATAAGTTTCAAAAAAGTTAACCCCAAGCCACGCCAGGAGTTGCGCAAGTGGCGGAATCCCGGCAGGGTAGAACCCAACGGCGTATGTCCTCCGAACCCTTTGAGCCCCTCTTCCAGCCGGTCCGCAACCTGACGCGCACGGCGGAAATCGTCAGCATTTTGGTCCGCTTTGGCTTTGACGATGTGGTCGAACGCCTGGGCTTGCAGAAGTATCTGGCGCGCGGAAAGTCGGAAGAAGACGGCGACGTGGCCACCCTCGGCCCGGCCGAACGCTTGCGTCTGTGTCTGGAAGCCCTGGGCCCCACCTTCATCAAACTTGGCCAACTCCTGGCTTCCCGCCCAGACCTCCTGCCGCACGAATTCACCCGCGAGTTCAGCAAGCTCCAGGACAAGTCCCCGCCCTTTCCCTACGAGCAGGTGGAAGCCATCGTGGAGCGCGAGTTGGGTCTGAGCATCGACAACGCCTTTGAGATGTTCGACCGCCAGCCTTTGGCTGCCGCCAGCATCGGGCAGGTGCATGCCGCACGTACGCTGGATGGCCGCAATGTCGTCGTTAAAGTCCAGCGCCCGCACATCGCCGACTCGGTCAACGAGGATCTCGCCATCCTCAAAGGCTTGGCCAGCGCTTTGGAAACCCGCGTCGATGCGCTGCGCATTCAGAAGTTTTCCCAACTGATCGAAGACCTCTCCCCGCTCGTCCGCCAAGAGCTGGATTACACCAGCGAGCTAGCCAACATCGAGCGCTTCGCCTGGCAGTACCACGAGCATCAGGAGATGGTCGTCCCCAAACCGATCCGCGTCCTCTGCTCGGCCAAAGTGCTGACCATGGAACGCGTCACCGGCACCAAGGTGGGCGACGACACCCTCATCCAGCGCCTGGGCGTCAATCGCGAGCTGGCCGCCGCCCGCATCTTCGATCTCTTTGCCGAACAGATCTTCCACCACGGCTTTTTCCACGCCGCCCCCCACCCCGGTAACATTTTCGTCCTCAGGGATACCAAGGTCTGCTTTCTCGACTTCGGTCTCATGGGTTGGGTGGGCAAGCGCACCCGCAACCGCTTTGCCAACCTGCTCCTCGCCATCGCGACGCGCGACGAGGAGAAAGCCACCGATGCCCTCCTCTCCCTCACCCGGCGGGAAGAGGAGCCGGATCGCCATCGGCTGGAGCACAATGTCGCCTCCTTCATGAACCTGCACTTTTACCGGCCTGCTAAGGAATTACGCTTTGGCCGTGTGTTGCAGGACCTCTTCGTCAGCGCGACCAAACACGGCCTGCGCATCCCGCCCGATTTCTTCCTCGTGCTTAAGGCCTTCAGCACGATCGAGAACATCGTCCGGGAACTGGACCCGGAGATCGATCTGGTCAAAGCCGCCAAGCCACACGTCGAAAAAATCATCGCCCAACGGCTCGACTTCAAGAGCCTGCGCGAAGAGATGATGGACTCCAGTGGCGAGATTTTCACCCTGGTGCGCGACCTACCCCAGGAAATCCGCACCATCCTCCGCCTCTTCCGCCGAGGAAAAGTGCACGTGGAAATCGACCACCAGGGCTTGGAACCCGTGGTGCGCGATCTGGTGCGCGGCCTCAACCGCCTCTCCTACGGCCTGATGTTCTCGGCCATGCTCATCGGCTCGGCCTTGATTGTCTTAGCCGACGTCCCCCCCAAATGGGGTGACATGCCCATCATCGGCATCATTGGCTTTGTCTTCACCTT
>CAWUJC010000534.1:0-2715 GCA_963922355.1 uncultured bacterium
GGCAATACCACCGACCGCACCGGCGGGGCCATTCGCATCGGGGCGAGCGGGTCGGCCAGCATTCAGGACAGTGTTTTCACCTTCAATGATGGCCTACAGGGTGGTGCCATTGCCATGTCGACGGGATCGCTCAACTTGACGAGATCTCAAATCAAAAACAACACCGCGTCCCTTCGCCTTTTCGGCGCGGCTGGGTTGGCTGGAGGGATTTCCGCCTTTGGGGCGCCTACGATTAACATTGTCGATTCCAATATCTCTAACAACACCGGGGAACGTTCGAACGGGGGCATCTTTATCCAAGGTGGCACCCTCAATATCAGTAACTCCTCGATCAACGACAACGTCAGCCAGGGAGCCGGTGAGGACGGAGGTGGCCTTCAAATTGCGCAAGGGGCTCAAGTGACGATCACCGATAGTGAAGTGAACGGCAACACGGCAGATGGTAGCGGTGGCGGCATTCACGCCCAGAATCCCGGCACAAGCGTCACCCTGGAACGAACGACGGTGGATGGAAACACGGCTGAAACCGGGGGTGGAATCAATTCCGCTGATGCAGATTTGACGATCATCCAGTCCACCATTAGCAACAACGAAGCGTTAACCGCAGGTGGTGGTGGTATCAACGCCAACCGTGGGCAACAGCTCTTCATTGAGAACAGCACGATCAGTGGAAACACCAGCGCGACTGGTGGCGGAGGGATGGTCGTTTCTTCCGGTGTGTCCGGCGAAGTCGTCAGCTCGACTTTTGCCTTTAACACCTCCGGAAGTGCGGGGGCTGCAATCAACTTCTCTTCGGAAGATGATTCTACCTTGGAAGTGCAGAATTCCATCTTCAGTAACAATGACCAAAGCGGATCGACCAGTACCATTTCAGGCCCGGTCGATTCTGGCGGAAACAATCTCTTTGATGATGATGGCGGGGGTCTAGTGGCTCCTGGAGTGGGCGATCTCTTTAATGCCAATGCTGACCTCCAGCCTTTCCTGGCCAACAACAGCGGGCCCACTAAGACCCATGCGCTTAACCCGACCAGTGATGCGATTGATGCCGGCAGCACCAATCTCCCGACGGACCAGCGAGGCTTTTTCCGCCCGGCAGGCGTGGCGCTTGATATCGGCGCTTATGAGTTTGATGCCGTGCCCGAGCCGACCAGCGCTGCCTTGTTACTCGGAGCTGCCGCGCTGTTGGCCGTACGTCGCCGCCGTCATTAAGGGAGGGGTGGTTCTAAAGAGGACCGTATGGGAAGAAACGATCTAACCCCACACTTGGCGGTCGAGGCTGCGGTACTGCACGGCTTCGCTGATGTGCTCCGGCGTGATCGACGGCGCGCCATCTAGGTCGGCAATGGTGCGGGAGACTTTGCGGATGCGATCGAAGGCGCGGGCGCTGAGGTTGAGTTCGCCCATCGCCATCTTGAGCAGCTCGGCGCCTTCCTCGTCGGGCGTGGCGTGCGCTTTCAGTTCTTTGCTCCCCATCTGGGCGTTGCAGAAGACGTGGGGGTTGCCGGCAAAGCGCTCGAGCTGACGTTGCCGGGCTGAGAGGACGCGTGCGCGGATGGCGGCCGAACTTTCACCTGGCTTGGCGTGGAGAAGCGTCTCGTGCTTCACGGCCGCGACCTCGACGTGCAGATCGATGCGATCGAGCAAGGGGCCACTGATCTTATTGAGATAAGCTTGCTGTTGTTTGACCGTGACGCGACCACGCTGCGCGTCATCAAAGTTCCCGCCGCCGGGGCTTGGGTTCATGGCGGCCACCAGCATAAAGCGGGAGGGGAAGGTCATCGACGCGGCGGCGCGGGTAATGTGGACTTCGCCGTCCTCCAGCGGTTGGCGCAGCACTTCCAGCGCGTTGCGTTTGAACTCGGGTAGCTCGTCGAGAAACAGCACGCCGTGATGGGCGAGCGAGACTTCCCCCGGCGTGGGGTTGGCCGTCCCACCGATCAGGCCGATGTCGGAGATCGTGTGATGGGGAGAGCGGTACGGGCGCTTGGTGACGAGCGCCGCTCCAGCCGCGAGCTTGCCCGCCACGCTGTGGATCTTCGTCGTCTCCAGGGCTTCTTCCAGAGAGAGCGGTGGCATGATGCCGGGCAGGCGTTTGGCCAGCATGCTCTTGCCGCTGCCGGGCGGGCCGATCATGAGCAGGTTATAAGTGAATTATCCTTGCAAGTGCAAAATACTCTGGTTACAACGGGAAGATGAGTCAACCGGCTGCCTTTAGCTACATTCGCTTTTCATCTCCAGCACAGGCAGAAGGCGATTCTCTACGGCGTCAAACGCAGGCTTCAGAAGCGTACGCCCGTGAGCATGGGCTTACTCTGGACAAGAGTCTGAAACTCGTGGACGAGGGGGTGAGTGGCTACAAGGGCAAGCATGCTAAGGGTGGAGCCCTTGGAAAATTTCTTAAGGAGGTGGATGCGGGGCGAATAGAGCGTGGGAGTTATCTCCTGATCGAAGCCTTCGACCGTCTCAGTCGAGAGGACATTGTCGTGGCATTAGCGAGGTTCTTGGAGCTGACGGCGAAGGGCATCAGAATCGTAACTCTGAGTGACGGCCACCTGTACGATACCGAAGAACTTAGGGGGCCTGTAGGCATGGTTAAGTTGATGACGACCGTAAGCGCGATGGGGCTGGCCCATGAACAATCGCGGATCAAGTCCTTGCGCGTATCAGGCGCGTTTGAAGAAAAGCGCAAACTGATCCGGGCTGGGAAGAAGCACA
>CAWUJC010000535.1:0-2714 GCA_963922355.1 uncultured bacterium
GCCACGGCATTTCTGGTGGCGCTCGCTTCGAGTTCTAAGCACTCCTTTTGCCCAAGTGCCCCGGCAACGGCTTGCCGGGGTCATCAGATTTCAATTTTGGGGAGCAAAGAAATCTCATCATGCCTGGGTCACTTCCGTGTTGCCACGCGGCCTGATCTTTTCGAAGATGAGGCATGGCCCGAGATAGTTCCTTGGAAGGCAAGATGGGATGCATGCCCATCATTTTTTGCACACTGTTCATTTTCGGCGTTTTGTTGACCTGGCTGAATCTCGGTTATTTTGGGATCAATCGGGATGACTACAACCCGCTGCCTTGGCTAGGCCTGACCCGGGGCGAGAGTACAGACGCCATGGCGTATGAGGATGATGGTAGTCTTGAGAATGAGAGTTATGCCTATACGGTAACTTTGTCGGACCCGATTCTCGTCGCGCAGGAAGCAGCTAAAAACGAGAAGGACGAGAATGACCTTAGTCCGAATGAAGATGAGAAAAGGACTGAGGTTGCTCGCTATGGGCAAGAACTGAGCCGCTCTTATGGTACGGCCACCCTTAATCAGCCGGTGTTGTTTATCTTTAAGAAAACATCGGGTGCAGAATCTCGTCGGGTTATGCCGGCAGGGACCGTTGTTGAAGTCGCTCAAGAAGAAAGAGCTAGGGTTGAAATTCGCCTGATGGGGCGGACGGGATGGCTCTCCAAAGATGCCGTGGAGTAACTCAATGAAACGTGGACGCACTCGCCCTCTACAACGACCGCGCAAGTCTTCTGGCATGCCAGCGTTGGTCGTCTTGTTTATGGTCGTGGCCCTGATGGGCGCCGCCATCTATGCCAAGATGACGGATCAACTGCCGGAAAGCGCGACGGCTTGGTTCGAAGCGGGGGAGGAGAGCTTGGTGGGTTGGTTGGTTCCAGCATCGAAAGAATTGCCTGATCCCACCGAAGGGGTGCCCCCTTCGCCCAATCCACACCAAGGAATGGGCTATATCGTGAAGGAAGCAAGGCCGAAGCAGAGTTCGAGCAAACCGAGAGAAGAGACATTTTCGAAGCAACGGAAAGTGGTAACAGAAGATCCACATGCCAAGCCCATGCCTTCTCACATTCTAGAGAGAAGTGAATACCGGCTATCTCAATATGACATCAATCGTTGCGCTCGCAAAGAGACGATGCAGTTGGTGACGTTGAAATATGACATGAACTTTCGGATGCAGAAGATATCGAGCATAGGAAAGTACCCCACGTACACAGCTATGAAATTACCAGCTGGTACGGTTCTGGAGATCATTGAGCCACGTGGCCGCGATCTCGTGTTCAAGTACATGGAGCGCTACAGCATCGTGCCCATTGCGGCGACAGACTTTCGCTTCAAATAACTCAGGTTCAGGCGCTCACTTCGTTGGTCAGTGGTTCGCCTTTTTCCTTGGCGCTGAGATTGGCCATCGTGGTGTCCGCGATGTTGCTCAGGGCTTCTGTGGTCAAGAAAGCTTGGTGCGACGTGATGATCACATTGGGGAAAGTAAGCAGGCGGGCCAGGATGTCGTCTTGCAGCACGTCGTCGGAGTGGTCTTCAAAAAAGACATCCGCTTCCTCCTCATAGACGTCGAGCCCGGCGGCGCCGACCTGGCCGCTCTTGAGACCCTCAATCAGGGCTTGGGCATCGACGAGACCGCCACGGCTGGTGTTCACGAGATAAGCGCCACGTTTCATCTGTCGAATCGCCTCCTCATTGATGATGTGGTGCGTGGCCTCCATGAGAGGAACGTGGAGAGAGAGGATATCCGAGGCCGCCAGCAGGTCGGGTAAGGTGGCGTATTGGGCACCAGTCTGCGCGATCAGTTCTTCGTTCGGGCGAACGTCGTAGGCCAGGATGCGGCAGCCCAAGCCGTGCGCAATGCGCCCAAAGATGGCGCCAATCTTCCCGGTACCAATGACGCCCACGGTCTTGCCGTGCATGTCGGAACCCACCAGACCTTCCAGGCTGAAATTGCGGTCACGGCTGCGATTGTAAGCGCGATGGATGCGACGGTTTAACGCGAGGAGCAGCGCAAGCGTGTGCTCGGCCACCGCGTAGGGGGAGTACTCGGGCACGCGCACAACTTTGAGGTTGTTTTGGGCCGCCGCCGCTAAGTCCACGTTGTTGAAGCCGGCACAACGCAGGGCGATGAGTTCCACGCCCTCAGCGGCAATGATTTCCAGGGTGTGGCGGTCCAGCGTGTCGTTGACGAAAACGCAAACTGCCTCGTGTCCGCTGGCCAGGAGGGCGGTTTCCGGGCGCAGCCGCTCCTCGAAGAAAGTGAGCTTGTGGCCGCGTTCGGCGGCCGCCATTTCGAGCGTGCCGCGCTCGTAACCATGGGTGTCAAAAACCGCCACGTGCATGGAGCAACCTTGTGCTGAACCAAAGCAAAGTCAAAATAGGAATCGCTTTTTCGCCTGCCGGCTTCACCAACCAAAAAAGAGCTCTTTAAAAAACTGTCTAACTGCAACTTTGACACCCTTTTGTCTCCAAACAAAGAAGGTCATGATGATCAACAAGAGCAGCGTAATTAAGATGCTTAACCAGACCGGCGCTAACAGTGCTGCCCCAAGCACGAGAGCAATGAGGAGAATACTCAAGAGATTGGCGATCCAAATTCGGTACTTTGAACCATCCATGGATTTCTAGAGGGTGTGATATCTAGCTACAAGCTAGCAGATTGAACCGTAGGGCCAAACTGCCCTA
>CAWUJC010000536.1:0-2705 GCA_963922355.1 uncultured bacterium
AATTTCTGCCGCCCGCCAGAGAGCCGTCGGCACGGCCTCACCCGCATTTTTCTGGAGGTAAGGTAAGAGGCGACCGCGGACCCAATTGCGCTTCCATCGCAAATCGGTGTTGCTCGCATCTTCCTTCCAGGTCAACCGATGCCGTTTCGCGTACGCCTCGATCTCTTGCCGCCACACCCCGAGCCAGGGACGAGCCAGGAGCAGGCCATGCCGCTCCGACAGTGGTCGCATGCCACCCCGTCCCGTTCCGGAGCCACGAAGCAACTGGAGTAAAAACGTCTCCACCTGATCGTCCGCGTGATGGGCTAGAACCAGGGTTCGGTCGCCCGACTTCTCGGCTTCTCGGGCAAAAAAGGCGTAGCGTGCGGTGCGAGCCTGGGCCTCGGTTTTCTTGCTCGTCGCCCGAGCCCGCCCCACGCGACAGCGCAAACCATAACCCTGGGTCAAGTCACGGACGAAATCGGCCTCCTCGTCGGCCTCTTTGCGCCAACGGTGGTTAAAGTGCAGTACGGTAGGGCGCTTCCCACTAGCGACCAGCGCATGCAGGAGGGTGATGGAATCCACACCACCCGACACCCCCAGCAGACAGGCTTCCGGCAGGTCCGCTAAAGGCAAAAGGAGCGGCGCATCGCTTTCTGGCATGCCCTGCCCTCGACTCACTTTTCGGCCGGGAGCACCATACTCGTTTCCTTCTTGGTGCTGGGGACGTCATCCGCCTCGGTAAATTCAATCGGGGCGGGTAAGTCCTCTTCCGGCTGAGCTGGGGCTGCCGAAGCCACCGGAGTAGGAGTGGGGGCGGCGGAAGTCTCGGCTGGCGCCGGCGCTCCCGATAGTGCTGCATCCATCTCGGCTTTGGTTTCCTGGCGCAGTTGGGCCACCAGCTCACCCACACGATAATTCTCGCTGTCGGCAATTTCTCGCAGCTTAGTCCAGTCCATCTCCACTTGATCCTGGAGCGCCACCGACATGAGATGCTTGGCGCGGTAGGTCGCCACGGCATCGGAGTTGGGGCCGTTGGTGGCCACGATCAAATCAGCCAGCAACTGCTCCACCGGCATGAGCGTGACGATGCCAAAGTCCGTCGGCACTTCCCGGCAGAGGTCCGAATGATTCGAGATAAACTGGCCACCAAAGTGGATATTCACCCCCAGCAAATTCCACTCGCGTTGATGCCCCTGCGCGTGGAGCATCTCGCTCATCACCTCATAGATGATGCGAACGGGAAGATGTGGCGTTTTGGCCTCGATCAAAACGGTCGGCTGCGTGTCCAGATGTTCAGCGTAGCGATCGTAGGCTAATGCCCCCACGACGACCGGCTGAACATTCTTGATCCGGAGCAAGGTGGAAACCAGACCGGCGGCCCCCAAGGCGCGTTCGGTGCTGCTCCCGAGGGAAAAAATGGATAACAACGCGTCGTCGACTTTACTCATGGTGTGGGATGGGAGTGGGTTTGTTTGTTTCTGCCACAATAGCCTAAATTATTTTTTACATCATTCAATATAATAAACCTCTCACCGAAGCCCAGCTCCCTGGTAGGGATTCTCGGCAAAGTGGACTGTCGCATAGCCTAATTTTTGCAAGTTTTGGGCCAACTCGGCGCGCCAGGCCGGTTGAATGAAAAGCGCCCAGTCCTCCGGGCCCGCTTCCAGCCGTGCCTCGTCGCCGTGATCCCGTAAGCGCAAGACCCGGAGACCCGCCTCGCGCATCAGCGCTTCACCGGCTTCGATCCGAGCTAGAGCTTCTCGCGTTACCCGTCGCCCCGTGGGCAAGCGCGACGCTAGGCAAGGTGCTGCGGGAAGATCATACGTCGGGAGACCAGCCGCTTTGCTAAGCGCCCGGATCGCCGCTTTGCCCAGTCCGGCTTCCTGCAGCGGGGCACGGAGGGAGAACTCCTTCGCTGCCGGACGACTCGGTCGGGAGTCCGACGCATCATCCGCGTTTTCCCCGTAAGCGAGGACGGGAAGCTCGAGCCGCCGCGCGGCTGCCTCCATCTGGGCAAACATCTCGTGCTTGCAGAAGTAGCACCGATTGAGCGGATTGCTGGCGTAACGCTCGTCCTCTAGTTCTTGAGTGGCCAAGACTTCCACCGGCCAGCCTTGGGTTTGGGCCCAGTCCAGGGCCCGCTTGAGCTCGGCCCGCGGAAGGCTGGGGGAGTCGGCAATCGCAGCCACGGCCCGCGTGCCCAAAGCTCGATGCGCCTCGTACATGAGGTAGGTACTATCCACCCCACCGGAGTAGGCGACCAGCACCCCCGGCATTTCGCCGAGGATTTGGTGCAGCCTGGCTTGG
The DNA here is from genome assembly GCA_963922355.1 of uncultured bacterium. GTDB lineage: Bacteria > Verrucomicrobiota > Verrucomicrobiia > Methylacidiphilales > UBA1321 > CAWUJC01. The sequence continues at coordinate 2,290 of CAWUJC010000536.1, forward strand.
GCTTGTGTCACGGGGGGAGATTCAGCTCGTACTTGCATGAGGGGGAAACTTCCCCCATCTTGGCAAATGCGCTCCCTTCTACCAGAAAAACGTGCGGGCACCCGAGGGGAGAGAACGAAGGAGGAGATTCCGCACTCAGGTGCCCGCAACTGAACTAACCTAACCAATAGAATAGACGCTTCACCCCCGGCCTTTATTCGATATTTCTTCCTTTTTCTTTTCTTTCTTCACCCCTTGCAACCCGAACAATTATGAGTACAAGCGACGTCATCCACCTCAGCCGCAACGTCGAAGCGCTGACCATCCCGAGTGGGCAGCCTTTCGAACTTCCCCAAGGCACGGAAGTCATGATCACCCAAGCCCTGGGCGGCACCTACACCGTAGCCGTCAAAGGCCAGCCCGGCCTCTTCCGCATC
>CAWUJC010000537.1:0-2705 GCA_963922355.1 uncultured bacterium
ACCTGAAAACCCACGCTAAAATCTCGACCGTGGTGCGGCGCGAGGGCGGCAAGCGCTTTAAGGGGCAGGCGGCTTACGCCTTGCGCCGGGGCGATTGGAAGTTGGTGCAGGAGAATCCTTACAACACCTACAAACTCTTTCATTTGAAGAACGACCCGATGGAAGAGAAGGACGTCGCCGAAGCGCAGCCAGACCTCATGAAGGAATTAACTTATGCGCTTGAAACGCACATTCGGGTAACCGGGCGGGTACCGTGGCAGCCGCCCAAGTAAGGAGCGAGCTACCTGTTATCCTTTCGACCCCGTGGTTGAGATCCCTTCGATGAACGTCTTCTGAGTGAAGAAGTAGAGGACGATGATCGGTAGGGCAATGAGCGTGCTCGCCGCCATGAGGTAATTCCACTCCGTTCCGCCGTGTTGGCTCTGGAAGAACTGCAAGCCCAAGGCGAGGGTGAAGTCCTTTTGGTCCGTGAGATAGATCAGCGGACCCAGGAAGTCGTTCCAGGTGTACATGAATTGGAACAAGCCGACGACGAGGAGCGCGGGTTTACAGAGGGGCAGGATGATCTGCCAGAAGATGCGGAACTCGCTGCAGCCGTCGATGCGGGCGGCTTCGGAAAGTTCTTGCGGAATGCCGAGGAAGAACTGGCGCAGAAGGAAGATGTTAAAGGCTCCGGCAAAAAAGGCCGTTACCCAAAGCGGCTTGAGGGTGCCAATCCAGCCCACCCACTGGAACATGCAGTAGAGCGGCACCATCACCACGGGGAAGGGAATCATCATGGTGGCAAGCGCAATGAGGAAGACCTTGTTGCGCCCGCGCCAAGGGATGCGCGAGAAGCCGTAGGCCGCCAGCGCGCTGGAGAAGACCGTCCCGACCACGGTCATGAAACAAAGGAAGAGGGTATTGAAGAGATAGGTGGGGAAGTACTTCATCGCTTCAACTGCCTTGTAGAAATTGCCCCAGAGCGGGCGGATGTAGCGCTCCACCTCCGCGACAGGAACTTGCGCGGTAGTGCGATCGCCTTCCTGGTAGGTGATGTTGACCAAGCCCTGGGCGTCTGGCTGGCTGGCGATGACGGGGACGAGTTCACCTCCACGTTGCACGTAATCCTGATAGGGAATCCAGGTGGGCGGCATGGACATGGTTTGCTCGATGGGCTTGAGCGCGGTGGAGATCATCCACAACAGCGGCAGCATAAAGAGCAAGGCCCCGGCAGTGAGCAGGACGTAGACGACGAGTTTGTGGAACCAGTGATCTTTTTTCATGACTTATTCGGAAGCGTAGTAGATGTGTTTGCGGGTCGTGGCCGTGGCGGCCCAGGTCAGGAGCAAGATGATGACGAACATCACCCAAGCCATGGCGCAGGCGTAGCCCATTTGGCGGTATTCAAAGGCGTTTTCGAAAAGATAGACGGCGTAGAAGAGCGCAGAGCGGTTAGGGCCACCGCCGCCTTGCAGCATGATGTAAGGCTGGGCGAAGACTTGGAGGGCACCAATGATCGCCATGACCATGTTGAAGTAGATGACGGGCGAGATCATCGGGATGGTGATATGCCGCAGCTTGACCCAGAAGCCGGCACCGTCGATTTCGGCCGATTCGTACATCGCGCGGGGCACGTCTTGCAGAGCGGCCAGGTAGATGACGATGGTGTTGCCGATGCTCCAGAGCGACATGAGGATGAGCGACGGCTTGGTCCAGTATTCGTCGGTCAACCATTGGGGCCCTTCAATCCCCAAGAGGGCCAAGCCTTGGTTGAGCAGCCCAAACTTGCCGTTAAGGATCCACTGCCAAAGGATCGCTCCGGCGACTAAGGGGACCAGGGAAGGCAGGAAGTAAATCGTCCGGTAAACGGAGCGGCCTTGAATCGAGTGATTGAGCAGCACCGCCACCATCAGCGAGACAATGAGGCCAAGGGGGATGGAGAACGCGGCGTAGAACAGCGTGTTGTAGAGCGATTGCCAGAAGACCTCATCCATCACCATGTCCTGATAGTTGAGGGTGCCGATCCATACCGGCTTTTGCAGAATGTCGTAATCGCAGAAAGAGAAATACAGGGAGGCTCCCACCGGAAAGAGGGTGAAGAGGAGGAAGCCGATGATCCACGGGCTGATAAAGGCCAGCCCGGTGAGAAGGTCTCGTCGTTCAGTTCGTGTCATGGTTGCTCCATTCTTGTAAGCGTTCGTCGCGCACCGCATCCCAACGGCGGAGATTGCGATCAAATTTTCGCTGCATCCGGTTCTGGACTTTGTTCAGGGCGCTTTCAGGGGATTCAGCGAGGGAGAGCACACGATCAATCGCGACCTGCATTTCGGCGCTGTACTCCGCCCAAATGGAAAGAGGCGGCAGCGTGCGGGTGTTGGGACTTTGCGCAAGCTCGACGAAGGTCTTGATCCGAGGATTCGGGTGCTGCTGGTAAAAGGCTTCGCTGACTTCCTTGAGGGGAGAGAACTTCTTTTGGGCCAGGTTGAGTTTTTCCAAGACCTCGGGACGATTGACGTATTGGATGAACTCAAAGGCTTCCTTGGGGTGCCTGGCACCTTTGGGGATGACGAGCGTTTCGGTCTCGACCACCGTGAGGGACGGCCGCGCATCGGCGTCTTCTGCGGGGAAAGGGGCGGCGTCCCAATCCAGGTGGGGAGCATACTTTTGGATGAAGTTGTAGGTCCAGACGCCGTCGAGAACCATTGCGACCTTACCGGAAAGAA
>CAWUJC010000538.1:0-2696 GCA_963922355.1 uncultured bacterium
AAGCGGGTGGTTTGGTGTAGCCCCAAACTGGCACAATTGCCCGGTGTGACGGTGTTTTATTTAATTAGCAGGCTATCGATTTGATCGAGCTCGAGTGAGGTGAGGAAGACCTGCACGACGCTCTCGGGCGGCAACTCGACGCTGTGGTTCGTCACGGCCAGGCGACGGGCCTCACGCGCTTCGTCACGGCGTTTATAGTTGCTCTCACGCACCACGGCCCAGCGAAATTTCTCCAGCCAGGGGCTCAACTCCAGATGAACAAGGCGTTCTTCGCGATCCGGATTCATGAGGGTGAGGATCAAACCGCCATCCTTTTCCACGGTGAGCACGCGGAGGTTATCTGCCGTCTCGCGACGGGGAACAACGAAATCGCCTGCCACCAGTCGAATGCCGCTGTTCTTTTTCCCAGCTAGCCGGGCGTACATCTTGAAGATGCTGTAAGCGGGAGTGGCATGGCGTAACTCCAGCTCTTCGAAGGTGGGGAGCCAAGCAGCCCCCTTGCTCTGCTGCCCAATGTCCTGCCCCGTCCAGTCAAGCACATCCATGTCGCCATAGAGGAGGTGCTTGTAGTTCCGGTGCGTGGAGGGCGAAGCGAGCAAGTAGAAGGTGAGCAGTTCCAGCGGGCTTTGCTCGGGGCGCGCCACACTAAAGAGCGCGTGGAAGAGCCCCGCCACTTCCAGCGCGGCCGTCTGGCTAAAGAGGATATCCTCGATCCGCATGGAGCCACCCTGACGGTTAAACTCGGTGATGGCGGCGGTCTTGCCGACCAGCCCGGAAGAATCGATGACCAGCGTGGCTTTCCGGCTTAGTTCGCCCGGATCGAGCCCGTAGGTGTGGATGTCGGCCACGTCCAGCCAGTCACGCACGTAGGGCCAGAGCATATCGGCAAAGGGCGCCGTAGGGCCGATGAGCTTGAAGTCCACGCTTCTACCTTGGGCGGTGGCGAGTTGCTTCACGTCCTCGGCAGCCTGGCGAGCGCTGCGGGCAGTCCAATAAATCTGCGTGCCGATCACCTGGACGGCCCGATCAAAGCTGGCCCCGCCATCCACGCGACCGAGCATCTTGCTGAGCACTTCGCCGCGGCGAGCTTCCACATCCGGCGGCAAGTAGAAATGCTGGGTGTACATCTCCGGCTCGTTGTGGAGGGAGAAGTACTTGACCCCGCGCGGCGCGAAGCGAGACAGCTCGGCCAGATGGTACTCGTAAGAGCTGGCGTAGGCAGCCCAATTGACGTACGCCTCCGTTGCTTCGAGATTCGGCGCCGCGTAGGCCGCATCGGCGAGGAGCGGCTCCGGGTAGTGGTGCGGGAGATAGCCAATCGAGCACAGCGGCTGGAGCCCCAGGCTTAGCACTTTATCGACGATGGCGTCCGGCTTCCCCATCCAGGGGATCTCTTCGTCAAAGCGATAGGAGGACCAGGGAATTTCATTTTCGGGGTCAGCGAGCAAGCGAGAGCGAAACGCCTCGAAGTCCTCCTTGGTTTCAATCCCAGCGAAGCGGGAATAGTCGTAGCCCTCCTGGCGTAGATGGACCTCGGGATGCAGCTCGCGGATGATGGAAGCCCCGGAGTCGAGGACCCAGTCCCAATGGTTGGAGCGGTCGAGGTGATGATTCACCTCCAGGTTAAAGCCAAAACGTTCCGGCACCCAGCCGGCCGTCTGGTCCGATAAGCGGTAGACAATCATGGGAGGTTCTTTCGTTCGCTAAGTACGAATCCCCCAGCGTAACCTGCCTGACAGCGTCAGCAAGCCGAAGGAGGCGCTGGTTTACTGTCGCGCTGGTAAACCTGGATCAATCCCGCGCGATCTGCAGCCGCCAGGATTTCGAACGCGTGGAAGGAAGAACTCCACCATCTAGACACAAAAAACCGCCGATCCTTGGACCGGCGGCCGCGTAGAGGCTAGAAGATTCTAGCCCCTTTAAACTGGGTGTAACCAAATAAGAACGAGGGCTGCTAAACCTCTTCGCCCACGGCGAAGCGGACGAAGCGGCGAATCTTGATGTTCTCGCCCAGCTCAGCGATTTTGGCCTTAACCACTTCTTCCATGGTCATCTTGTCGTCCTTGACGAAGGCCTGCTCCATCAAGCACACCGTGCTGTAGTACTTGTCGAGCTTACCGGAGAGGATTTTCTCGATCACGTTGTCCGGCTTGCCCTTGAGCGCGACGGAGGCGACGTCTTTTTCCTTTTCGATGTCGGCTTCCGGCACTTCCTCGCGGGTGACGTAGAGCGGATGCGCGGCCGCGATGTGCAGGGTCACGTCCTTGACGAACTCGCGGAAGTTTTCGTTCTTGGCGACGAAGTCGGTCTCGCAGTTGATCTCGACGAGCACGCCGACCTTGTCAAAGTGGATGTAGCTGGCGATCACGCCTTCTTTAGCGTCGCGACCGGCTTTCTTTTCGGCGCTGGCCATCCCCTTCTTGCGCAGGATGGTGGTGGCCTTTTCGAGGTCGCCACCGGCTTCGGTGAGCGCCTTTTTGCAGTCCATCATGCCAGCGTTGGTGGCATCGCGGAGTTGTTTAACGAGTTCGGCGGATACAGTGGCCATGGGAGAGTCTCCTAAAATATGGTGGGGGCTAGTTGTTCAGGTGGGGAAGAGTCGTTGTAGACCCTCGCTGGCAAAGGCCAAGCGAAAGTTTTTCCCGGGCGAGGTCTTCCCTCAGCCTGCCCGATGATGTTGCCGGGGAGCGGTCCGA
>CAWUJC010000539.1:0-2695 GCA_963922355.1 uncultured bacterium
GCCAAAGCCTTCGGCATCTTGCCGGAGGAGAATGCTGGCGATGGCGTGGTAAGTGCCGACCGCCAGGCGGTCGTTTTTGTCCTTCGGCGGCTGGTCAGCCAAGAGGCGCTCGACGCGTTTGGCCATCTCGTGCGCTGCCTTGCGGGTGAAGGTGATCATCAGCACGTTGGAGCGGGTTTGCCCGCTGCGAATGATGTCGGCCACCCAGTGGACGCTGGTTGCGGTCTTACCTGTCCCAGCGCCCGCCAAGACGAGGATGCGGGGATCGCGGGTGGCGACGACTTCACGTTGGGAGGCATTCAGCTGCATGATGGGGAAGGGCAAGGGAGCCGGAAAAGCCGCTTACCAAACTAAACCCCGGCTCAGACAACAAGCGCAATTCTTCCCAATCGTGGCAAGTCGTTGGTGGCGTTGGAGATTTTTTGCTTCGAAGAGATTTAAAGAGTTCTGGAGGTTGCCACGGGCTGCCTGGGGCGCTAGAACCGGTGCAGATTCGCAGCGATTACACGACTTTCCCGCTATGTCTGGAGACGCCCAACGCCACGCCCCCAAGCTGACGCCCGTCGCGCTGCTGGCCGTTCTGGGCATTGTGTACGGCGACATTGGGACGAGCCCGCTGTACGCATTTCGAGAGTGCTTTGGCGATCCCAATGGCGCGCCCATCAGCAGTGATAGCATCTACGGCGTGCTCTCCTTGGTGTTCTGGGCCCTGATCTTGATCATTTCGATCAAGTACCTGGTGGTGGTGCTAAACGCCGACAACCAAGGAGAGGGTGGCATCCTGGCCTTGATGGCCCTCGTGACGGGGAAGCGCGACAAAAAGAAGACGAGGAAGCCCCTTCTGCGCTTGGCCATGTTAACCGTGGGCGTTTGCGGGGCTTGCTTGCTCTATGCGGACGCCATGATCACGCCGGCCATCTCCGTGCTCAGCGCGGTGGAAGGGATCGAAAAGTTTAACTCGGACTTAGCCGATTGGGCCTTGCCGATCGCGGCCGTCGTGTTGGTTATTCTCTTCACCACCCAGCACTTTGGCACGGCCAAGATCGGGATCATCTTTGGGCCAGTTATGGTGATTTGGTTTATCACCATTGGTACTTTGGGGATGATCTCAATCCTGAGCAATCCCCAGATTCTCTGGGCTCTTGGTCCCTGGCATGCGGTCGAATTCTTTATGAACTATGGTTGGACCGCCTTTGCTGTGACGGGCACGGTCTTTCTCGTCGTCACGGGGGGAGAAGCCCTCTATGCGGATATGGGGCACTTCGGTCGCCATTCGATCCGCATTGGTTGGTTCAGCCTGGTGCTCCCGGCCCTGGTGATCAATTACTTCGGTCAGGGCGCTCTCTTGCTTCAAGATCACAGTCAGATCGACCAGATTTTTTACAACCTGGCGCCGGATTGGATGCTCATTCCGCTTATCATCCTGGCGACCTTCGCCACCGTGATCGCGTCGCAGGCGGTGATCGCCGGGGCGTTTTCCCTGGCAGGCCAGGCGATGCAGATGGGCTACCTCCCGCGCTTGATCATTGAGCAGACCTCCGAAAAAGAGCAGGGCCAAATCTACGTGCCGGCGGTCAACTGGTTGTTGATGATCGGGACCCTCATTCTGCTCTTCTATTTTCAAGAGTCCTCTAACCTCTCCGCGGCTTACGGCGTGGCCGTTTCCACCACCATGCTAATCACCAGCCTGCTGCTCTTTTTCTGCATGCGACGGATTTGGAAGTGGCCGTTGCCTTGGTCTCTCTTGCTCACGGGTTTCTTTGTTCTCATCGACCTCGGTTTCTTTACCGCCAACCTGACCAAGGTGCAAAGCGGTGGCTGGATTCCGCTCGTGGTGGCGGCCTGTATCTACGCGATCATGCACACGTGGCGGGCAGGCCGCCGGATGATCAGCAAAAAAATGGAGCCGTCGCACATGGCGACTCAGGCGTTCCTAGAAAGCATTGCCTTGCAACCGCCGCATCGGGTGGTGGGGACGGCCATTTTCTTGACCGAAAACGCCGGCTCCGTCCCGGGGGCCTTACTGCACAATCTGAAGCACAACAAGATTTTGCACGAAAAGGTCATCCTCATGAGCTTGCGGACCGAACCCGTGCCTCGGGTCAAGATGGAGGATCGCCTCGACGTGCGCGAGCTTGGTCAGGGCTTCTGGGCGGTGAAGTGCCGGAGCGGGTTCGCCGAACGGCCCAACCTCCCGAAAATCCTCCAGCAGAGCGGACTCGATCCCGTGCAGCTCGATATCTTCAAAACCACCTTCTTCCTCGGCAATCTACACCTGCGGGTGAACCCGAATAAGTCGGCGGAACTCTGGGCCTGGCAGCGGATTCTCTTCGCTTTCATGCAGCGTAACTCCGCCGCGCCGGAAGGCTACTTCCGCATCCCCCCCGGCAATGTGATTGAGCTGGGCGGTCAGTTGGAGATTTAGGGCTGCTCATCCACAAGTTTTTTGGCTTGTTGGATCAGATCACTGGCTTTCTCAATTTGTTGGACCGCAGGAGAATCCCGCTGCTCTTCTTGAATCTCACTCAGCGCTTGTTGAAGGGAGTCATCACTGGCGGAGAGAAGCTGTTCTAGTTCCTCAGGGTTTGCCTGGGAATGCATGACAGGCGGCTCTTGACTCTCCGCTCTCTCGACAAACTTGATCTTGGTGTTGATGACAATGGCGTAGAAGCCGACGCCAAAGATGAAACCGAGG
>CAWUJC010000540.1:0-2692 GCA_963922355.1 uncultured bacterium
TTACGCTTATCCATTTTAGCGGGCTTTCTCATTTCCCTTGTGTTGATTCCTCTTCGCTTCACTCAAGCATCTAGTTTTATTTTCCGCTATTCAGAGGCGAACAAGCGCATTGAGGAGAAACAGGTCGATTATGTCCTCATCGAACGTGGTGCCATCTATTACGGTCAAGATTTGGTGCGCAACACCCCCGATCTAGACAATCGCCCCTTGCGCTTCCATGCCGACCTACTAACCCAAGAACAAATTGCAAAATTGAAATCCCAAGGAAGCCTGTACATTATTAATAACGCGAGGGCCAAAGAACTAGGCATTCACCCTATAGCTAGTGATGCGGAAGCAACAAGAATTCCTCCCAACCTTAAATCTCAGCCTGCGCCAAATGGGATCGGGGAGTAAACTAATCTCCGTAGCCGTCTGGGTGGGCTTGATGCCAAGCCCAGGCGCTTTCGATGATCTTTGTCAGGTTGTCGTACTGCGGCACCCACCCCAACTCTTCGCGAATTTTACGCGAGCTGGCCACCAAACGAGGTGGATCGCCGGCGCGGGCCTCTTCCACGACCGCCGGAATTTCATGCCCGGTGACCTTGCGGGAGACATCAATCACCTGACGCACCGAATACCCTTCGCCGCTTCCCAGGTTGTAGAAAGCACTTTTCTCGCGGCCCAGCGCGCGGATGTGCGCGTCGGCCAAATCTTTGATGTGAATGTAATCGCGGATGCAGGTGCCGTCCGGCGTGTCGTACTTGTCGCCAAAGATGGCAATCTGCTCACGCTGACCAAGCGCCACCTTGAGCACGAGCGGGATGAGATGGGTCTCGACCCGGTGGTCCTCCCCGAATTTTTCACTCGCCCCTGCCGCGTTGAAGTAACGGAGCTTCACGCTCACCAACCCGTGGACCTGCCCATACCAATCCAGGATTTGCTCAAACATCAGCTTTGAGTGCCCGTAGACATTGATGGGTTCCTGCGCGGTACGCTCATCAATCGGCATCCGCTCGGGCATACCAAAAGTGGCCGCCGTGGAGGAAAAGACGAATTTACCGACGCCCGCTTCGACCATGGCATCAAGCAAATTGACGCCACCACCGATGTTGTTGCGATAGTACTTGGACGGATCCTTCATTGATTCGCCCACCAGAGACGCAGCAGCAAAATGCATGACCGCGTCGGGCTTCTCGGCTGCCATCGCGGGCAGGATGTCGTCGCGGACCTGTAAATCGCCCCCGATGAACTTAGCCCGGGGGTCCACCGCCAAGCGATGGCCTTCGGTCAGGTTATCAAAAACGGTGACCTCAAAGCCCTGGTCGAGCATGCACTCGACACAGATGCTGCCAATATAACCGGCGCCGCCGGAGACAAATACCTTCATAAACTAGCGGGGAGTGAGAAATTAAGCTACGGCCCGGTAGCCGACCTGACAAGACCCTTCGGTCTATGAGTAGGACTTACCGCGGCCCCTTCATCTTCAGTAAGAATTCCGCGTTATTCTGCGTCACGCTAAGGCGTTCGAGCAAGGTCTCCATGGCCTCGATGGCGGGCAGCGCCGTGAGCGCCTTGCGCAGCATGTGGATGCGCGGCAATTCGTCCTGATGATAAAGCAGTTCTTCCTTGCGGGTACCGCTCTTAAGGATGTTGATGGCCGGCCAGATGCGCCGTTCCGCCAAGGAGCGATCCAGGTGCACCTCCATGTTGCCGGCACCCTTGAATTCTTCAAAGATGATGTCGTCCATCTTGCTGAAGGTATCCACCAATGCCGTAGCGACGATCGTCAGGCTACCGCCCTCTTCGATATTGCGTGCCGCGCCGAAGAACTTCCGGGCCTTTTGGAGCGCCTTGGGGGCCACGCCGCCGCTACCAATCGGGCCGTGGTTCGGCTCCAGCTTGTTGTAGGCGCGGGTCAGGCGCGTCACGCTATCGAGGAGCATGACGACATCGATGCCCTGCTCGACCAGACGTTTGGCTCGTTCGAGCGTCATCTCCGCGACCATGAGGTGGCGATCCGGCGGCTCGTCAAAGGTGGAGCTAATAATCTCGCCCTTCACGTTGGCGCGCACGTCGGTCACTTCTTCCGGCCGCTCGTCGATGAGCAACATGAGCAAATGCGCGTTCGGATTGTTCTCCATCACCGCATTGGCGATCTTCTGCAGCATCACCGTCTTACCGGTGCGCGGCGCCGCCACAATCAACCCGCGCTGGCCCATGCCAATCGGCGAAACCAGATCAAGTACCCGCATCGACATGTCCCCTTCCAGGCTCTTGCCTTCCAGGTGCAGCCGCTGTTTCGGGAACATCGGGGTCAGGTGATCGAACGGCTTTTTCTGCTTGGAAGCCTCCGGGTCCTTGCCTTCGATCGATACGACCTTGGCCAGGGCAAAGTAGCGTTCACGACCATGCGGGGCTTTGACCGGGCCTTCGAGCAAATCGCCTTTCTGGAGCTTAAAATGCTGGATCTGGGCCGGTGAGACGTAGGGATCTTCCGGCTGCGGCAGGTAATTGGCTTCGGGCGAGCGGAGAAAACCGTAGCCCTCCGGCATGATGTCGAGCACGCCCTCGGCCCGGACGCTACCGTTTCGCAGGGCGTTGCGCTTGAGCACCTCGCAGATCAAGTCGTGCTTCTTCAGCGCCTTGTTCTCGATCTCGTACTTCTCTGCCGCCAAGTGGCGCAGCGCGGGCATCTTCAAGACGAGCAAAT
>CAWUJC010000541.1:0-2679 GCA_963922355.1 uncultured bacterium
GACCCGAGCGGTCAGCTCGCGTGGACTGAAGGGCTTCACCACATAATCGTCTCCGCCAATTTCCAGACCCACCACGCGATCGATCTCCCCGTCGCGGGCGGTGAGGAAAATTACCGGAACGGCGGACTTGGTCCGCAAGGTCTTGCACCACTCGAAGCCGTTGCCGTCCGGCAAGCCGACATCGAGCAAGACCAAGGCCCAGTCGCCCGCCGCGAAGGCGGCCTCCGCCTCACCCAGCGTCGGACAATGCTGCGGCGTGAAACCCTCGGTTTCCAACGCATAGCAGATGTTTTCCGCGATGCTGGGCTCGTCTTCCACGACCAGGATGTGTTCGCGCATGCTCACTTCAGGTTATCGCGTAATCCAAGCGGCGGAAGCCTAATCCTCGTTCGGAAGAGACGGAGGTGTGGCTGGCGTCGAGCTGGAGGCTTCCTCCGGCTCGCGCTCGTGTAAGTGCCGCGTCACGTACATCGCAATGGCGAGGAGGAGGAAGAGCCCGAGCGTGCCCGAAAGCAACGAGTAATCCTGCATCTGTAAGGTCACGTAGAGGAAGCCGTAAACCCCCGTCAGCCCACCCAAGATGACCAGGGCATGCCGTCCGGCACCGAGGATGCTTCGGCTGTAAAACGTGATCAGTCCAGTGGCGGCCACAGCGCCGATCGCATACGCGGGGCCAAAGCCGACAAACTCCGAGAGGGCCAAGAGCGCCAGGTAAAAGAGAATCAGGGCCCCGCCAATCAGGGTGTACTGCAAGGTGTGGACACGCACACCGGCGATCAATTCAAAGAGAAAAAACGCCCCGAAAACCAAGACCACAACCAGGACGCCGTATTTGATCGCACGCTCCACCGGTCGATAGGTGTCCATCATCTGCACGAGTTCAACGCCGAAAAGTGACGACGAGAAGGTGTTCTTCGAAACCACCTGGGGCGAACCATGGTCGATGAACTGCTGCCCGTAATCGCGACCGTAGTAGGTCACGTTCCACTGGGCCGTGAAGCCCTCCGGCGTAATCTCTTTTTCGGCCGGCAAGAACGCGCCTTGGAAGCTCGGATCACTCCAGGGCGAGGCGAGCGACATCTGCGTCTCCACCCCGAGCGGTGCCACTTGGAGGCGTCCGCTGCCGTTGAGTTGTAGATCGAGCGAAAAAGGCAGCTGCCCGGTCCAAGCGCGAAGAGCGCTGGTGGTCGCATGCACGCCGGAGCCCGCTCCGCGCAAGTCCGAACCAGGGAGCAGTTCCAACCGTTCGCCCCCCAGGGTGATCTCAAGCTGCCGGCTGGCGCCGCGGAGATCCGAGACCGAGATAAAGACCGTACCCTTTTCCCATTGGATATCCTTGGGCGTGATGCCCAGTTCCGCGAGATCCGGCGGGACGAACCCCCCGCTGACCTTCAGTTCGGCGCTGTAGACCACCGCCTCATAGATGCCGCGGTAACGTTGGTGCGGGGTGACTCGCCCGACCACGGCCAGCTTCTGCGGCAGGAGGAGCAAGTCGCCTCGCTTGGTCTCGGTGTAGGGAAATGTCTTCAGCTCACCGTTGACGAGCTCGCGCCGTTCTTTGGTAATTTTCTGCTCGTAGGGCAAACGCAGGAAGGGACCGATGATGGTCTGCTCCCGTCCCCAGGTATCGTGGATTTCGCTCACGGCAGCCTTCTGGCGCTGGAGGCGTTCGCGGAGCAAGCCATCGACCATCCCCAAGGGAATGAGCAGCAGCAGGCCAAGGATAACGATGGCAACCAGCTTCAGCGTGAGGCTGCTGCGGGTCAGCAGCGCAGTGAGATTCTGGGCGGGCGGTGGGGCAGGATTCGTCATGCTCCCACCCTGGCTGCCTCAAGTGAAGAACCGTTGAAGCGAAGAAGAAATGACGGTGAACTCTCTGTGAATTGCCCCCGCAACTTCTAAAAGCTATCTAAAGCGTTTTCGACAATGCCAGAGCCACATATTTGCGGGTCATCATCGAAGGAGGGTAGGGCGGGCTGTCCCTAGCCCGCCGTTCGCAGCGCGCTAATTACCCCTTGTGATGAGGCCACTATTCTTTTGATTTCCAGTGCGAGAACAGGGAAAAATCACTTCTTGCGCACCGTCGATGGGGACATCGACGGCTACCAACATAAGGATGGCCAGCGCTCATGGACGGGGCCAAACGATTGCGACTTAGGAGCTATAGATTTATCTAAATGGCTCTAGCCACGCGAGCGGTTCCAGGCCCGGTTACGCAACTCGCGCGGCGCGGCGCCGTAGTGTTCTTTAAGTTTGCGCGACAGGTGAAAGGGATTCTGAAAGCCGGTGCGCTCGGCGATCTCACCCAATTGCAAACCCGTGTCGACCAACAAAGAGCACGCTTTTTCTGTCCGCAACTCCCAGAGGTGTTCAGCGATCGACTTCCCGGTATGAGCTCGCAGCAGCTTGGTCAGATGCTGGCGAGAAAGGCCCGCTGCACGCGAGATGGAGCCAGCGTCAATCGGTTCCGGATAGTGCGCATTTAAATAAGCTAAGGCGCGAGAAATGGCCTCGTGGCCCGGGTCGCCGGTCGGTTGCCAAAGTAAGCGGCGGAATTCATGCATCAGGCTACAGCCCAACGTCCGCAACTGGGCATCCCGTTCGGGGAAGGGAATGGACCCCGCCTCCAAGGCCAGCTCGATGAGGGTGTTCAAGTGCAAGGAATCTGGCGCCCCCACA
>CAWUJC010000542.1:0-2672 GCA_963922355.1 uncultured bacterium
CTGTAGAGGAAGTTCTTCGGCAAGATGGGATGAATAAAATGCGTTCCACGCTTTCCTGGTTCAAAATCCGGCCGTGGCTCATGGGGCCAATTTGAGTGATAGCCACCCGACCATCCATTCTGGATGCCCCCGGCATTGGACCAGGGAATCATCCCGCCCGAGAGCCCGTGCGTCCGCCAGCTCCGCCAAGTATTGCGGAGGAAAAGGCTCGTGATGTCTTGGTAATTTGGCTCGTCATATAAGTACTGCGCGCCGTGCCAGGAGCCGCCTGATTTTTTCGGGCGACCGTTCTTCTCTTTTACCTTCTTACGGTAGCCTTCTGTTTCTTTCAAATAAGCCTCAGGCCCGAGATAAGAAACGGCGTGTTCGGTCATCAACGGCTCGGAATCCCCGGCGCGGTGGCCGCCGTTTCGTCCGCGCATGTAGGTCAATTCTAACGGAGCGCCAAACTCAATCGCGATGTAAGGCATGTTGCCGTTCTTCGCCCAATCGCTCAGCCATTCTTCGCGTTCCTGAAGAGGTAATAGGCAGAGATAGTTGTTCGTGGCATAGATATCCCCCGTGGCCGATCCCTGGTGGATGAGCACGGGGCGAGTCGGGTCCAGTTCGTTGATCTGCTGGGCCGCGTCATTCGCCACAGCCGCACCCGAAGCCCATTTGGGATCCTCCGGCGGATTATCCTTCCGGCCAATGCGCAGCGGATTCTGATCATCACCATGGCCGAAACGGTTAGCACTGGTTCCCCAGATCAGAATAGAGGGGTGATTCCCCATGCGGGCGAGTTCATCCACCACCTGGCGCCGCCAGTTTTCCTGCACACCGGGCTTATCCCAGTCATCGACCAAGGTCGCCACCGAAGGAAGGACGCCCATGAGGCCAAACCCGGCTTCATCGGTTTTTTCAGCCGTGACCTTGCTGAAGTTAAAGCGCCCACGCTCCCAGAGCGGCTCCGGCCAGATTTGCATGATGTTAAAGCCAGAGGCCTGTAGACCTTTAATTTCAGCCTCAATCAAATAGCTTACACCGGGAAAATAGACGGCGCCATGCTTGTGAGGACGAAGCCGGAACTTGCTGCCGTTCAAGTAGAATTCGCGTCCATCCACCCAGAATTCGCGGAAGCCAAAGCGATCCCCATAAAGAGCAGTCTGCTCCCCATCCTTAATCTCAAGCATCAAGTGATAGAGATTCGGTTGATCGATATCCCAAAGCTTGGGGTCTTCCCAAATCCCTCGCAGTACCCAGCGGCCGTTCTTGTCCTGAACCGGCGGCTTATCGTTGGCAAAGGCTTTTGCCACCTGACCATCTTGGTCGAGCACGATCACGCGGTACTTCCACTTCGCTGGGGTCTCCCCTTCCGGTGCGCGGAAGGAGACTTCCAGCTCATCTTTGCGCACCGAAGTACGAATACCTAAAGCTTCAATGGCTGGGGATTTGGCCTGCGCACGCAGGATGACATCCGAAGTCAGACCCCGTGAACGCAAACGGAATTTCACCTGCTCGTTATGGCCTTCTTCCGTGCCCATCATCGTGTTGACTTCCTTCTCGTCTGCGATGACGTAGACCAAAACCCGCAGTTCGTTCTCGGCCCCATATTTGACCGCTTCGGTCACGTCCACGGTTCCGCGCGGCCACTTCACCTCACCACACTTCTGCCCGTTGAGGTAGACGGCCGCTTCGGTGGAAACACGGTCCAGCTCAACGGAGATTTCGCGTCCGCGCCAATCGGCAGGAATCCACACCGGCCGCTCATACCAAGCCAGCGTCGTACTTTTGCCATCGCCAAATTTTTTCCACAGCTCGCCTTTGCCCTTGGCCATCACATTCTGGACGCTCCAGCTTCGGCTCCAGGTGCCGGGTACGGCGATCCACCCCCAGTCACCGCTCTCGGGTTTTACCTTCGGGCTAACCGCTGGCTGGAACTGCCACATGCCATTGAGGATGATTTCGCTCTGCGTCGGGCTCGTGTTGACGACGGGCTCCAAGCCCCAAGCCAACGTGGCATCTTCTGGCACCTCCGGCGCGCCACTTGGCTTCGCCTGCGCTGCTTCGGGCAGTTTGACTGAGTTCGGATACCCCGTCAGGCCCTTCGGAGCTTCGATGGGTTGGAGCTCAGCTTCGCCCGCTGTCAACTTGGCCACGGGGGCGGATGACTTGGGCGCGCTAGACGATGGGGCGGGGTTTTCCTGCGCTCCGCAAGATGAGAGCAAAAGCGCAGCCAAGACGGCCGTACCGGCCGGACGGAATACGTTCGTCATTAGTCGAGATAGCTACTGGTGGCTTTCTTTTCGGTGCTAGCTTCTTTGGCGTCTTCAGATGAATCGCCACCATCCACGCCAAGGGGCTTTAAACTAACGGAGGCGATGTCCGCCACCACTTCGCCGCCGAAAGATCCGATGCTGACTTTGAAGGCCACGGCGTTATCGGGTTTTTCGAGATCAATGTTGGCTTCCTTCCAACCATCGGTCGTTTCTGTTTCCTGAAATACAAACGGAGCTGGCACCTTGATCGGCTCATCGTTCTCGTCATACCACGTCACGGTGTAGTGGAAGTTCTTCCAGTTGGGAGAGATGGCATTAATTTCTCGGACGCGATACTTGCCTGTTAATTCGAAAAGATCCCACTCATCGGAGACGGGGATCATGTCCCTCGAGGACATCACGTAGTAACGGCGG
>CAWUJC010000543.1:0-2667 GCA_963922355.1 uncultured bacterium
TTCCTGCTGACTTTGTCTGGGGGGCGGCGACAGCGCCTGTGCAGATTGAAGGTTCGCCTTTAGCTGACGGTGCAGGTGAGAGTATTTGGTACAGGTTTTGTCGGCAACCTGGGCGTATTCATCAGGATGAAAACTTTGATCTGACCTGTGATAGTTATCATCGCTACCGAGATGACATCCATTGGATGAAGTGGATGGGGTTGCGCCATTACAGGTTCGGTATTTCGTGGCCGCGCCTTATGCCGGATGGTACAGGGGCCGTAAATTCAGCCGGTCTCGATTACTATAATCGAGTGATTGATGCTTTGCTCGAAGCGGGGATTGAACCATGGGTGACGATCTTTCATTGGGATCTTCCTCAAGCGTTGGAAGACCGTTGGGATGGCTGGGAATCCCGGCAAACTGCGGAGGCCTTGGGAGATTTGGCGTCCTTGGTTTCGGACAAATTCTCTGATCGGGTGAAGCACTTTTTTACGGTCAATGAAATCTCCAGCTTTATCGGAGCCGGTTATCGGAGCGGGAAGTTTGCTCCGGGGAAACGTCTTGATCCTCAACAGGTTGCTCAAGCGGAGCACCATGCCTGCCTTGGGCACGGTTATGCTCTGCAAGGAATCCGGGCTGCCGCCCGGCAGAAATGTTCGGCGGGCATGGTCGATGTGCTTGAGTCCGTGGTTCCTGTGATGGAAACCACACCTCATATCGAGGCTGCGAGAAAGGCATTTCGATACTTCGCGGCCAGCCGGTTGGTTCCCATGATGGAAGGGGCCTATCCAGCATTTTGGTTGAAGGAGAAGGAGAGTGATGCGCCGCGCTTCACTGAAGAAGAGATGAGAGTTATCTCAACTCCGGTCGATTTCGTCGGGTTGAATATGTATGCCCCGCATTACATTGCAGCGGATGATAATCAAGAGCATGGCTTTCGAGTTGTGCCCTTCCAAGTTGGGCATCCGCAACTAAATATGCCGTGGGCCAAAATCGGGCCGGAAATTACGTATTGGCTTCCTCGTCTAGCTGCTGAGGCCTGGGAAGTGCCCGCCATCTATATTGGGGAAAATGGATGTGCCTGTGAGGATAAGTTGAATGCAGATGGGCAAGTTGACGATACGGCGAGAGTATTGTATTTGCGTGAGCACTTCCGATCTGCTTCGCGTGCTATCCAAGACGGAGTTCCACTTAAGGGGTATTTTGTCTGGTCGCTGCTGGATAATTTTGAATGGGCCAGCGGCTTTTCTAAGCGATTTGGTTTGCTCTACACGAATTATTCTACCTTAGAGCGGACGCCTAAATTGAGCGCCCACTTCTATAAGGAAGTCATCAATAGAAATGCCTTAGTTTAGTTCTTTCATAATGAAAACTCATTTCAGGCGATTGTCCTTATGGTTGTTTGTCCTGTTGCTTCCACTCCTGGGGGCTTCTAACGGGCAAGAGCGGCTATCTTCTGTGTTAGCTCTAGAGCCAATTGGTTATTGGCCCTTGCAAACTAAGGAACATGGCAAGAGTTCAGACAGGAGTGCGACAAATAATCCTGCCATTATCCATGGTTTAGATTGGAAACATAACCTACCTCTCTTTACTGGGTTTAATCAGTGGATCGAGATTCCCGCCAACTCGGCTTATGAGGTGAATGAGATATCCGTGGGGGCTTGGCTGTACAGTACGGCCGACTACGACCGAGTGGGGCCTCAACTCATGGGCAATGCCTTCCGCAATTCTAAGCTGCGGTTGAAAAATTTGGATGACGATATTGAGCTCCGCCCCTGGAACGCTCCTCTTGATGGCGTTAGTATCTTTCTTCCTAAGCATTCGGTTTCAGTCAAATTGGCGAACACCAAGAATCTCTTTGAGCTGAGGAAGAGAAAGCCGCTGCTGGCCAAGAATCGCTGGCAACACATCATGCTGACAATTGATCGGTCCGGTTTGGCCACACTTTTCATCAACGGTGAAAAAGTGGCTCAAAAGGAGGCGGCGCCTTATCAGCCGAGCGTGATGCCATGGATTCTGGGAATCCAGGCCGATAATGCCCCGGTAAATCAATGGTGGAATAAGGGAATTCGAGGGTCGATCCAAGATATCGTGATCTTTGATCGAGCGTTGTCAAAAGCGGAGGTGACCATGCTTAGTTCTTTGAAACCTGAGAGCATGCCGGTTTTGCCCGCTGAGCGGAAGCCCGCAAAAACCGTAGAAGAAAAGACGACTCTTTCAATTGATGAGGCGACGAAACTTTTGGCGCAGGGGACCCGGGAGCAAGCGGTCAAGGCCGCGAGAGCGTTGGCCGAGATGGGGGCGAAGGCGGCTCAAGCGTTGCCCCAGATTCAGGCAAAGCTGGAAGAAGATTTAGAGAAACGTGGCGTGTATCCGCTGCGTAGTGATGACTCCTACCGGAATGCTCTCCTTTGGGCTTTGGAAGAAGTCGGGGCAAGTGATGAGAAGTCTCAGAAACTTTGGGCGGAGGGCTATGCCAAGCCATTTTTTAAGCACATTGATCTCCAAGCCGAAGGAATGGAAGCGATCCGCCAAGCATATGAGTCAGGCGATTATCAGTCGGCTCTGGCGTTGCATCGTGAGTTGCCGAACCAGGAAACAGTGAGCGCAGAGATTGTCAGTACGCTGCCGAAATCGGGTATGTTCAACATGAAGGGCGACCGGATCTATAGCCCAATGACGAGC